>NZ_JARGEE010000069.1:0-28755 GCF_033794485.1 Streptomyces sp. MB09-02B | reverse complement strand
CAACACCCCCGCACAGCCCACGACTTCGCCACCCTCCCACCCCGCGAAGCAGCGATCGCCGCGTACATCGACCGCCTCCCCGACGGCGCCGACATCAGCGTGAAGACGCTGGCCAAGGAGCTGCCGTACGGCCAATGTGCCCTGCGTACGGCCCTCAACAGGATCCAGGACGCGGGTCACTTGCGCCGTGGCCGCGAACACCTGACGACCAAGTCGGGGACGGCGCAGTGGATCACCCGAACGTGGTTCTCCCGTACCGCGCGCGACGACACCTGGTGGGCGAGGTTCACCCGGGGTGACGTACCCGAAGAGGAACCGGACCGAGGCCGCCCCACCCGCTCCCGCGCCCACATCCTGCTCGCCGCCCTGGGCCGTACGGCCCCGGCCCTGTCCCTCTCCCAGGCCGACTGCGCGGCCTTGGCCCCGCTGCTGAATCCCTGGTTCGAACGCGGCGCCACCGACGAAGCCGTACGCCGGGCCCTCACCAACGGCCTCCCCACCCCCGTCCACAGCCCGGCCGCTCTCGTCCGCACCCGCCTACGCGACAAGCTCCCCCCAGAGCCGGAACCGGAACCGAACCCGGAATCGTCCGCGGATCCACACCCCTCGCCCCCTCCCCTCCGCATGCTGGAATGCGCCCACTGCCGCGTCCCGGGCCGCCCGGAAGCCCTGCCGGGCGGCGTCTGCGGCGCATGCCGAGGGGAACGCACTCCGGCGCGCCGCCCCGACGCGCCCCTCTCCTCCTCCACGATCCACGCCCGCGCGGCGGAGATCCGTGCGGCGATGTACCGGCAACGGCAAGCACATCAGGAAGGGACACCCGTATGACCGCCCCTACGGTCCGACGACACCACACCGGGGCACGATGGGAGGAAGGAGGCAACACCATGATCCCTGACACCGCTGAGCACCCGCAGATGTCCGTCGAGGACTTCGAGGAACTCGTCCGCAGGGCCCCGAGGGAGCTGCGGAACCGGCTGGAGTTCCTCGGCGGGAGGCTGTGCGTCCGGCATGGCCCGCTCGACGTCGACGAGTTCGAGGAGCTGGCCGCCGTGGCTCCCGAAACCGTGCGGCTTGAGTACATCAACGGAAAAGTAGAGGTCAAGGCCATGCCGGACGGCAAGCACACGTCCATCTTCCTGTGGCTGATGCGTCAGTGCATGCAACAAAGGCCCGACCTGGACCTCGCGCCTGAGCGGGGTGTCAAGGCAGAGGCATACCGCAAGGGCCGCGCCCGCACGGACGGCTTCCTGGCACCGATGGACCACTTCGTCGAAGACGGCGAGTGGTCCAACCCCGACGGCACCCTCATGGCCGTGGAGATCACGTCCCACGACCGCGACACCGACCAGCGCGACCGCGTCGACAAGCCCCTCTGCTACGCGGCGGCCGGCATCCCCGTCTACCTCCTCGTCGACCGCGACGACCACACCCTCAAGGTCTTCAGCGAGCCCAAGGACGACAGGTACCAGCAGACCGACGTCCACGCCTGGGGGGCGACCGTCGATCTGCCCGCCCCCGTCGGCATCACCCTGGTGACCGAGAAGCTCAAGGACTACGCCGACTGATCCGCCCCCGGCACCTCGCCGATCCGCTCCAGGCTACTTGAACGGCACGTTCACGCAGGCCAGCCGCGCCCCGGCCGTGCCCGCGTGCCCCTCGTGCGTGGAGGTCGCCGCCGCGTGCAGCACCACGGAACGGGCCCCGCCGTCGCGGAAGCGCCAGTCGACGACGGCGATCGAGCGCGCCGAACCGTCCTCGTTCGTCCGCACGTCCAGCCACACCTCGTTGTCGGGGTTGGCGTACGCGGGGTCGACGGACGGCTGCTTCGGGTCCAGCTCGTCCTGGTAGTGCGGCCCGGCGTCGGCGGGCAGCTCGCCGCACGGCTTGGTGTGGACGTGCGCGCCGTAGACGCGGCTCGCGGCGAGGTCCCGCAGCCGCAGCTCGATCCGCGTACCGCCGTCGCGCCGCAGCTCCTCCTTGACCTGCACCCGGCCCGCGACCGGCACCAGCGCGGTGTCGTAGGTGACGGCGGGCGCCACGTCGGCGGTGGCGGCCGGGGCGAACACCGTCTTGACGACGACCTTCGCGACCGGGGTCTTCTCCACGACCGGGGTCTTCTTCTCGACCGTCTCGCTGGCGCCCGCGTTCGCGGCGACGCCGAGGCCGCCGGCGACCGCCGCGATGGCGGCACCGGCCGCGATGAACCGCTTGTGCTTGAGGGTGAGCTTGTGTCGTGCCATGGGATCTCGTCCGATTCGTGGGGGAAGGGGACCATCATGGGATCATCAGCACGTCGGCGCCCCAACTTGGTGCGGAATCACCGGAGTTGGGGCGCCGACGGCGCTGTGCCACGACACTACAACGACACATATGACGGAATTGGCTCGCTACCGCCGGGTACTGGGGAGACTTGGCGAAAGATCCCCGGCGCGGCGGCGACGCAACCGGCGGCAACGCAACCGGCGGCGACGCACCCAGCGGTGACTCACCGGGCGGTGACTCAGCTGAGCGAGCCCAGAGCCGTCGGCTCGAACGTCTTCAGTTCGTCGATGCGTCCCTGGAGCACCTTCGTCGCCCACTCGGGGTCCTGGAGCAGCGCCCGGCCCACGGCCACGAGGTCGTACTCCTCCGCCTCCAGCCCGTCCAGCAGGTCGTCGATCCCCTTCGTCGTCGCCCCTTCACCGGCGAACGCGGCGAGGAACTCCCCGTCCAGACCGACCGAACCGACCGTGATGGTCGGCTTGCCGGTGAGCTTCTTCGTCCAGCCCGCGAGGTTCAGCTCGGACCCCTCGAACTCGGCCTGCCAGTAGCGGCGCGTGGAGGCGTGGAACGCGTCGACACCGGCCGCCACCAGCGGGCTCAGCACCGCCTCCAGCTCCTTGGGCGTCTCGGCGAGGCGCGCGTCGTACGCATCCTGCTTCCACTGCGAGTAGCGGAAGATGACCGGGAAGTCGGCGGACACGGAGTCCCGTACGGCCGCCACGATCTCCGCCGCGAACTTCGTCCGGGCGACCGGGTCACCGCCGTAGGCGTCCGTACGGCGGTTGGTGCGCTCCCAGAGGAACTGGTCGACGAGGTAGCCGTGGGCACCGTGGATCTCGACGCCGTCCATGCCGATGCGCTCGGCCTCGGCGGCGGACTTGGCGAAGGCCGCGATGACCTCGTCGATGTCGGCCTGGGTCATGGCCCGGCCGCCCTCGGCCTCGGCGCCGTCGGGCCGCAGCCCGGAGGGGCCGAAGACCGGGGCATCGGGGAACAGCTTGCCCTGCTGGCGGACGGACCCGATGTGCCACAGCTGCGGCACGATCGTGCCACCCCCGGCGTGCACGGCCTCGACGACCTTCGCCCACCCGGCGAGCTGCTCCTCCCCGGCGAACCGGGGCACCCCGTCGAGATCGCCCGCGGTCTCGTGCCCGACGTACGTCCCCTCGGTCACGATCAGCCCGACCCCCGCGGCCGCCCGCCGCCCGTAGTACGAGGCCACGTCCGCGCCGGGCACACCCCCGGGCGAGAACACCCGCGTCATCGGCGCCATCGCGATCCGGTTGGGGATGGTCAGCCCGTTGATCGTGACGGGCCGGGACAGCACCTCGGCGGCACGGGACGCGGAACCGGTGGTGGAGGCGGTGGAAGCGGTGGTCACGTAGGGACTCCTTTGGAGGCGTCGTCGGACAGCGAGGAGTATCGACGGCGGCGGGCCGTCGAGTCCTGACGGTATGTGCACATGCATAGGCCGTCTTCCTGGCCAACGGCTGCTGCCACCCCCGCATTCCGACCAGCCGGAAAGGCGTCCTGTGACGCCGGGCACAGGGACGGATGACGGTGACGCCCCCTTCGGACGGGCGGACCTGGTCTACTCCGCCCCCACGATCCGCTCCACGGCGGCCGCCACCAGTCGCTCGCGCTCCGCCTCGGTGAAGAGGTCCGGGAGCGTGAGCTGTTCGACGATCAGCCAGTTCAGCGTGAGGATGAGCAGCTTGACGGCCATGGCGTCGCCGGGGAGGCCGGAGGCCTCGTGATAGGCGACATTGGCGTCGACGTCGGCTCGGACCCGGTCGGTGAGGACCTTGCGCAGTTCGGGGCGGCGGGTGGCCTCCAGGCGCAGCTCCAGCAGTGCGAGGTAGCCGGTGCGGAAGGAGGCGACGCGGCCGACGAGCTCGCGCATCAGTTCGGCGTAGGTCTCCCGGTCGCGGCCGGCCGCCCGCTGGCGGGCGATCGTGGCCTCGTCGGGCTGGAGCCGCTCGTAGACCCGGGCGCCGGCCTGGGTGAACAGGTCGTCGCGGTTGGCGAAGTAGTTGGACGCCGTGCCGACGGGCACGGCGGCCTCGGCATCCACGGCCCGGAAAGTCAGCCCCCGTGCGCCTTCTCGGGCCAGCACCTCGATCGCCGCGTCGACGAGGACCGCGCGCCGCTGGTCGTTCCGTCTCACCATTGACACCACTCCGGATGTAGTACTACGTTCAAACCACTTCAAGCAGAGTACTACGTATGGGGGTCATGAGATGCGTAAGCTCGTGTACTACGTCGGTGTGTCGCTCGACGGCCGTATCGCCGGTCCCGGCGGCGAATTCGACTTCTTCCCGCAGGGCGACGAGCAGCAGGCCGCCGCCTACTCGACCTGGGTGAACGCGCTGTATCCGGAGACCGTCCCGACCGCCTACCGCGCGGCCGTCGGCGTCGCCGACGCGCCCAACCGGCGTTTCGACACCGTCGTCATGGGCCACGGCACCTACCGGCCGGCCCTCGACAACGGGATCACCAGCCCGTACGCGCACCTGCGCCAGTACGTCGTGTCCAGCACCCTCGCCCCGGACACCGACCCGGCCGTCACCGTCGTGCGGAGCGCCCCGCTCGCGCTCGTCCGCGAACTCAAGGCCGAGAGGAGTACCGGCCTGGACATCTGGCTCTGCGGCGGCGGCCGGCTCGCGGGCACCCTGCTCCCCGAGATCGACGAGCTGCTGATCAAGACCTACCCCGTCGTCGTCGGCACCGGAATCCCCCTGGTCGACGGCGCCTTCGACCCCACCACCTTCGACACCGCCGAGCGCACCGCCTTCCCCAACGGGATCACCCTCACCCACCTCACACGCCGCTGACGCCCGGAGTCCCGCACCGACCTGAGGCGAGGGCCGCGAGGTGGAGTGCGGCCAGGTACATCGCCAGCTCTTCAGCGCCCTGTCAGCCACCAAAGCAGCAGCGTGACGGCAGCCGACCCGGCGGCGCCCGCAGCACCCAGTGCCGCCTGGCGCACCAGACGACGCCCGAACGCTTTTCGGGCAACTCGCCGCCGCTTGACCTCGTCGGACATGGTCATGAATCCCTCCTGCTCACGATCGGGGCCTTCGCCCGACCACGATCGTGGCCGATCCCGGCGGGCCGAAGCCCGCCAGAGGCGGCTTCAGCTGTTGCCATTCGATGTGGCAGCGCAAGAGCCGTTGCCACTTTCGGTGGCAACACCTCTTGCGGGTATGCGCAGTTGCCGAGCCGCGATACTGACCGAATGCGCAACGGACAGGTGCCTGCTCACGTCGAGGTGCCCACGGTCAGCCGAGTTCGGTCGGTGTCGCTGGCTCCGCTCAAGGTCGGCCTGCCCCCTGAGAGACGGGCGCTCGCCGAGGACCTACGCCGGGTCTTCCTCACGCTCGGGGTCAGCGTCCGACGGTACGCCGCACGCCGCCATCACGACGCGAGTTCGGTGACGCGTTACCTCAGCGGCGACCGGGTCCCTCCGTGGCACTTCGTCGCTGGCGTCATCGCCGACGTGCAGGAGGCCCGGATCCCCCTCACCCCCGAGGCCGAGACCGCCCTGCGCGACCTGCACCGGGCAGCGCTCAAGACGAACCGGCGCAGCAGTGAAGTACAGGTGCTCCAGGACAGGCTGGCCGAGGCCGACGAGGAGACCCGCCGCATAACCACACGTCAGCGGGCGCTGGAGGAAGCGCTGCAGGACCGGGAGGTCCGCCTAGCCGAAGTGCGCAGCCGATGCCGGCATCTGGAGACACGGATCGAGGAGCAGCGACTGGACCATCGCGCCGAACTGGCCGTCTGGCACGGCGAGTACGCGCGGCTGGAAGAGGAATGCGGCGATCTGCAGGAGCAGGTGATCTACCTTCAGGAGGCGCTGACGGTCACGCGGGCCGAACTGATCGCCGCGGAGGACCGCTGTCACCGGCTGGAGACGCAGCTGGAAATAACGCAGGAAGCAGACCGGGACCAGTCGGCCGACGGAGTGCCTCCCTCCCTCATGCTGATCCTGGAGGAGGCGGACCGTACATCATCGGTGCCCGACCTGGTGCGGACGGTGGGCGACCTCGAATTACGGACCCGGCAGGCGACGGCGAGCGAACTGGTGCGATCGGCCAGCCAGTCGCGCACCGTCGAGGAAGTGGCCGGGCTACTGGCCGCGCTACGCCAGGCAGGCTTCGACGCTCACGCCCAGACAGCCCTCCCGGCCATGGTGATGGTCCGCTCCATCGACGACACCAGCGCTTTGGCGCGCGAACTCTTCCGCGCGGGCCTCGAGGAATACGTACTGACACTGGTGCAGGCCTCGGTGAAGTTCCATCAGCCGGAGGACGTGGCAGCCTTCGCCCTCGCGCTGGACCGGGCGGGCCTCCCGCGATTCGCCGAGAGTCTGCTGGGGGCTGTGGCGGTGGTCCGCCCGGTCGCCGACATGGTGTCGGTGGCAGCGTCCCTGGTGGACGGCGAACTGGACTCCGCGGTGGGCGCCGCCATGGCCACGGCCGCCGTTCAGCGGAGCGTGACCGATCTTGTGGCCTTGAGCATCGCCCTGCGCGAAGCCTGTCTGATCCGCTGCGCCGAAGCCGTTCGGCTGGCGGTGGCAGCCGAACGATCCGCCTCGGACGTGGCGGAGTTCATCCGCTCCTTGTCCCGGCATGGCCTCACCGAGGACGCCGAGGCCGTATTCGACCGCACGCAGGACCGCACCGTCAGCCACCTCATGCCGCTCATCCACGCGCTGTGGGACGATCGGGCGTGGACGGTGCTGCACCGAGCCGCGGAGTCCCGCTCCGGCCACGACATCGCCCTGCTGATCAGCGATCTCTACATGGTGGGACGGCACCAGCATGCCGCTGAACTGCTGGTCATGACCCTGCGCAGGCGGCCCGCGGAGCTGGTGCAGGAACTGGTGGGTGTCCTGGTCGGCCTGACCGTCGGATCAGAAGCCGTCCTGCGGGCCGCGGCCAGGACACTGCCACCCGCTACGGCCGCCGCGCTCCTCGTCTGCCTGGAGCGCATCGGTCTGCTCGAACAGGCCGCGACCATCTTCCAGTCCATGGTGCACAACGAACTCGCCGGACACGCGGGACTCTTCCTCTCGACCCTGGCACAGGCCGGATCGCACTACGGCAGTCACGAGGCCTTGGAACAGCACGCTCGCACCATGTCCGTACCCACCCTCGCTCCCCTGCTGCTGGCCCTTGAGTCCGCTTCGCTGACCGAGCACCTCGACGCGGTCATCCTCGCCAGTTGTTCCGACTGCCCCTTCCTCGATGTGGCGATGCTCCTGAAGCGCCTCGACTTCCTCGACAGCGCACATGACCAACGCATCCGCAGTGTGGTCCAGCGCATCCTGGAGCACACAGTTCACACTCGGTCTCCGGGCAATCAGGCAGCCCTGGTCGGCGCCTTGGAAGGGTTGGGTCTGCACACGTGCGCTGCGGATCTCACCGCCAAGGCGACGCGTGCGCACGGGCGGCGGTTCACGGAGGAGTTGAAGCAGGATCAGAACAAGCACGAGCAGAGGTTCCTGTCCCGTGCCTTCTGGACCTCAGAACGCTCGCACGGACACGGCGAGCACGCATGAGACCGAACGCCCGAGGGCGGCACCCCCCGTTTCCAGGGAGTGCCGCCCTCGGTACCGCAGGACGGTGATCGACCGGGGTCGATCAGAAGTCCATGTCACCGCCCGGCATGCCGCCGCCGGCGGGCGCGGCGGCCTTCTCCGGCTTGTCGGCGATGACGGCCTCGGTGGTGAGGAAGAGCGCGGCGATGGAGGCGGCGTTCTGCAGAGCGGAGCGCGTCACCTTCGCCGGGTCGATGATGCCGGAGGCGATCATGTCGACGTACTCACCGGTCGCGGCGTTCAGGCCGTGGCCGACGGGAAGGTTGCGCACCTTCTCGACGATGACGCCACCCTCAAGGCCACCGTTGACGGCGATCTGCTTGAGCGGGGCCTCCAGGGCGAGCTTCACGGCGTTGGCGCCGGTCGCCTCGTCACCCTCCAGGTCCAGCTTCTCGAAGACCGTGGAGGCCTGCAGCAGGGCCACGCCACCACCGGCGACGATGCCCTCCTCGACGGCCGCCTTCGCGTTGCGAACGGCGTCCTCGATGCGGTGCTTGCGCTCCTTGAGCTCGACCTCGGTCGCGGCACCGGCCTTGATGACGGCCACGCCGCCCGCGAGCTTCGCCAGGCGCTCCTGGAGCTTCTCGCGGTCGTAGTCCGAGTCGCTGTTCTCGATCTCAGCGCGGATCTGGTTGACCCGGCCCTGGACCTGGTCGGTGTCACCGGCACCGTCGACGATGGTGGTCTCGTCCTTGGTGATGACGACCTTGCGGGCGCGGCCCAGGAGGTCCAGGGTCGCGTTCTCCAGCTTGAGGCCGACCTCCTCGGAGATGACCTCGCCGCCCGTGAGGATGGCGATGTCGCCGAGCATGGCCTTGCGGCGGTCACCGAAGCCCGGGGCCTTGACGGCGACGGACTTGAAGGTGCCACGGATCTTGTTGACGACCAGGGTCGACAGGGCCTCGCCCTCGACGTCCTCGGCGATGATCAGCAGCGGCTTGCCGCCCTGCATGACCTTCTCGAGGAGCGGGAGCAGGTCCTTGACGTTGGTGACCTTGGAGTTGGCGATGAGGATGTAGGGGTCCTCCAGGACCGCCTCCATGCGCTCCATGTCGGTCGCGAAGTACGCCGAGATGTAGCCCTTGTCGAAGCGCATGCCCTCGGTGAGCTCGAGCTCCAGACCGAAGGTCTGCGACTCCTCGACGGTGATGACGCCTTCCTTGCCGACCTTGTCCATGGCCTCGGCGATGAGCTCGCCGATCTGGGTGTCGGCGGCGGAGATGGAGGCCGTGGAGGCGATCTGCTCCTTGGTCTCGACCTCCTTGGCCTGGTCGAGCAGCGCACCGGAGACGGCCTCGACGGCCTTCTCGATACCGCGCTTCAGGGCCATCGGGTTGGCGCCGGCGGCTACGTTGCGCAGGCCTTCCTTGACCAGGGCCTGAGCGAGAACGGTCGCGGTGGTCGTACCGTCACCGGCGACGTCGTCCGTCTTCTTGGCGACTTCCTTGACCAGCTCGGCGCCGATCTTCTCGTACGGGTCCTCGAGCTCGATCTCCTTGGCGATGGAGACACCATCGTTGGTGATCGTGGGGGCGCCCCACTTCTTCTCGAGGACGACGTTCCGGCCCTTGGGGCCGAGCGTCACCTTGACGGCGTCCGCGAGCTGGTTCATGCCGCGCTCGAGGCCGCGCCGCGCCTCCTCGTCGAACGCGATGATCTTGGCCATGTGAAGTGGTCCCTCCAGGACTGGGGGTGATTCCTTCGGACCGCGCCCGCGCCCGCGACGGACGGCTCGCCTGCCTCGTGGTTCCTTGCCCCACCCGGCCTGCGGGCCTCACCGACCCGGTCCTCGTTGTCACTCTCACCTTCAGAGTGCTAACGCCAATGATTAGCACTCGGCATGGTCGAGTGCAAGCGGCTCTTGATGATCCGCAGGTGAACGCGCCCTCGCGCGCCCCGTCGGCGGGCCCGCAACCGGCACAGCGGCCGCCCGCCGCCGGGCACGGCCGTGCCGGGCCGGGCACACGAGAGGGCTCGCACCCCGAAACGGGGTGCGAGCCCTCCCATGAAGAACGAAGAACGTCGCTGCGTGAAACCCGGCGCGTTACTTCAGCCGACCGCGAGTCGGACCATGTCCGCCTGCGGTCCCTTCTGACCCTGCGAGATCTCGAACTCGACCCGCTGGCCCTCTTCCAGGGTGCGGTAACCGTCCATCTGGATCGCGCTGTAGTGGACGAATACATCCGCACCACCGTCGACCGCGATGAAGCCGTACCCCTTCTCCGCGTTGAACCACTTGACGGTGCCCTGAGCCATGCCTAACTCCCCTATTACTGGCCCTTGCACAGATCCACACTTCGCGGATCCGGGTCAGACCTCACCCCCCAACGGTTGGGGGTGTGCGCCGGAACGCGTCGACCGCGGCCGAATGTATCTGTCCAACTGCCCTCTGCAACAGGTCAATCGGACGAGAATTCTGGACACGACCGGTCGGGAATGTACGAACAATTCACCCGAATTCAGGGCAAGTCGGGCCCCACAAAAGGAACGAAATACGCAAAAGGCCTGCACACTTTGGCTACTTCATATAGGGCGTGCGGCGCGATCAGATATGCGCCCGGCAAGGAATCACTACGGCGATCGGGCCGGGTTCCCCAACTCTACAGTGCTCAACCATAGAGAATTGCCCCCTCCGCTTCTCTCACGGAGGGGGCAATTCGATGAACTCTCGGTAATCAAAGTTACCGACGGTTACTACCGACCGGTACGGAGGCGGTCAGCCACCGGCGACCGCGGGAATGATCGACACACCCGCACCGTCCGGCGTGGCCGTCTCCAGACCCTGCTCGAACCGGACGTCGTCGTCGTTCACGTACACGTTCACGAACCGCCGCAGCTTGCCCTGGTCGTCCAGCACCCGGGCGGCGATCCCGTTGTGGTTCTTCTCGAGATCGGCGATGACCTCCCCGAGGGTCGCCCCCTCGGCACTCACCTCGGCCTGGCCCCCGGTGTAGGTGCGAAGGATGGTGGGGATGCGGACGTTGACGCTCATGACTTGTGACCTCCGGATGCATGCAGCAGAGCTAGGGGCGCGGGGCTGTGCTCGATATGCGGCTGCCGCCGCGTGGGCGCGACCAGCCCCCACAGACCCGCGGACGAACGACTACCAGGCCTTACACAAGCCCGGCCTCACGGAACGAATCAAGGCTGGGCCGAATGGTCGCGGTGAGCCCCGTCCCGGCCACCGCGTCCAGCGTCTTCAGACCGTCGCCCGTGTTGAGCACGACCGTGGTGAGCGTCGGGTCGAGGAGGCCGTCCTCGATCAGCTTCTTCGTGACGCCGACGGTCACCCCGCCGGCGGTCTCCGCGAAGATGCCCTCCGTCCGCGCCAGCAGCTTGATCGCCTCGACGACCTGCTCGTCCGTCACGTCCTCCACGGCCCCACCGGTCCGCCGCGCGATGTCCAGCACGTACGGCCCGTCCGCCGGGTTGCCGATCGCGAGCGACTTGGCGATGGTGTTCGGCTTCTGCGGGCGCACCACGTCGTGCCCGGCCTTGAAGGCCACCGACACCGGCGAGCACCCCTCGGCCTGGGCACCGAAGATCTTGTACGGCTTGTCCTCGACGAGCCCGAGCTTGATCAGCTCCTGCAGCCCCTTGTCGATCTTCGTGAGCTGCGACCCGGAGGCGATCGGCACGACCAACTGGTCCGGCAGCTGCCAGCCGAGCTGCTCGCAGATCTCGTACGCGAGCGTCTTGGAGCCCTCGGCGTAGTACGGCCGCAGGTTGACGTTCACGAAGCCCCAGCCCTCGCCGGCCGGGTCGCCGATCAGCTCGGAGCAGAAGCGGTTCACGTCGTCGTAGTTGCCCTCGATACCGACGAGCTCGCCGCCGTAGACCGCGGCCATGACGACCTTGCCCTGCTCCAGGTCGTGCGGGATGAACACACAGGACCGGAAGCCGGCGCGGGCGGCGGCGGCGCCGACGGCGCCGGCCAGGTTGCCCGTGGAGGAGCAGGAGAGGGTGGTGAAGCCGAAGGCGCGGGCCGCCTCCAGGGCCTGGGCGACGACCCGGTCCTTGAAGGAGTGCGTCGGGTTGCCGGAGTCGTCCTTGACGAAGAGCTTGCCGGCGTCGACACCGAGCGCGGCGGCCAGGTTGTCGGCCTTGACGAGCTGGGTCCAGCCGGGGTTGATGTTCGGCTTGGTGGCCACGTCCGCCGGGACGGGCAGCAGGGGCGCGTACCGCCAGATGTTCGCGGGACCGGACTCGATCCGCTTGCGCAGCTCGTCCGTGTCGTAGGCGGAGTAGTCGTACGCGATCTCCAGGGGACCGAAACACTCCTCACAGGCGAAGACCGGCCCGAGCGGAACGCGGTGGCCGCACTCACGACAGCTCAGTGCGGCGGCGGGGCCGAGGTCTACTGTGGAGGTGGAGCCGAGAGAGTCAGTGGTGCTTGCAACAGTCTGCGCAGCCATGGAGGCGAGGCCCTTTCTCCTCATCTTCCTCACGACGCACTTCGCCGTGAGACGGATTTGGCACCTTCCCTAGCCGGGAGCCTCGCGATGCGATCGACAGTGATCACTACGAGACCGGCTGGAGGGTTGCCGGGGCTTCATCGGGCCGTATCCCTCTGCCCCTCTGGATGAGCGGTATTTGGTTGTATACGCCGACGAACAGCGACATGCGATGGTCACCAGCGTTGTCCAAGACTGTAACCGAAGGCCAGGACAGTTGAGAAAGCCGTCCGAACCGCGAGATGAACGCAGAGGAGCCGCGCACTGTGCTGAAGGAAGTCGAGCGCTGGCTGAACACCCGCTCATGGTCCATGGCCGACCGGCCGCTCCACCGGATCATGGCCGCGAAACGGGCCACGGGACAGACGGTCAGCGTCGTCCTGCCCGCGCTGAACGAGGAGGAGACGGTCGGCGACATCGTCGCGATCATCCGCCACGACCTCATGCGGCAGGTGCCGCTCGTGGACGAGATCGTGGTCGTCGACTCCGGCTCCACCGACCGGACGTCGCAGGTCGCGTCGGCGGCCGGGGCGACGGTCGTCCACCGCGACGCGATCCTGCCCCGCATCCCGGCCGCGCCCGGCAAGGGCGAGGTGCTGTGGCGGTCGCTGATGGTGACGTCCGGCGACATCGTCTGCTTCGTCGACGCGGACCTCAGGGAGTTCTCGTCGGACTTCGTCTCCGGGATCGTCGGCCCGCTGCTCACCGACCCCGGTGTCGACCTCGTCAAGGCGATGTACGACCGCCCCCTGGGCTCGGCCGCCGGGCAGGGCGGCCGAGTGACGGAACTCATGGCCCGGCCGCTGCTCAACATGCACTGGCCGCAGCTGGCCGGCTTCGTCCAGCCGCTCGGCGGCGAGTACGCGGCGCGGCGCTCGCTGCTTGAGCGGCTGCCGTTCCCGGTGGGCTACGGCGTGGAGCTGGGCATGCTGGTCGACGCGCTGCACCTGGTCGGCCTCGACGCGCTGGCCCAGGTCGACGTGGGCGTCCGCAAACACCGCCACCAGGACGGGGCGGCGCTGGGCCGCATGTCGGCGGCGATCTACCGGACGGCTCAGCTGCGGTTGGCCCGGGGGCACCTGATCCGGCCGGTGTTGACGCAGTTCGAGCGGGGGCGGGAGGGGTTTGAGCCGCGCACGTACTCGGTGGACCTGGAGGAACGGCCGCCGATGGTGCAGATCGAGGAGTACGTGGAGCGAAAGGCCGCGTGAGGGGGTGGGGGGTGCGGTTGTTCGGGCGGGTGCCGGCCCGTGGGGCTTCTCGCGCGGTTCCCCGCGCCCCTTCCAGGGGCGCGGGGAACCGCGCGAGCAACCACGAACCACCCGCAGCCGCCGACGCATCCGCACCCCCCACCCCATCAGGCGCCCGGTACACGGCCGCACCCCACGTTTGACCGGCGGAGCCCTTGGCTAGGTTGTGCCGTATGGCATCGACGCACAGCGCGCGGATCCTCGTCGCCTCCAACCGCGGCCCCGTCTCGTACACCGAGGACGAATCCGGCGCCCTCACAACGAAGCGCGGCGGCGGCGGCCTCGTCTCGGGGCTCTCCGCGATCGACCCGGAGGCGGGCGCCGTCTGGGTGTGCTCCGCCCTCGGCGACGGCGACCGCGAGGCCGTACGCCGCGGGGTCGGCGAGCCCGGCGTCCGCATGATCGACATCCCCGCCGACGTGCACCACGACGCGTACAACGGCGTCGCCAACTCCACCCTGTGGTTCGTGCACCACATGCTCTACCAGACCCCGCTGGAGCCGTCCTTCGACGCGGAGTTCCGGCGCCAGTGGGCGTCGTACGAGACGTACAACCGCGCCTTCGCCGAGGCGCTCGCCCAGGAGGCGGCGGACGGCGCGTCCGTGCTCGTCCAGGACTACCACCTGACCCTGGTCCCCCGGATGCTCCGCGAACTCCGCCCCGACCTGCGGATCGGGCACTTCTCCCACACCCCGTGGGCACCCGTCGAGTACTTCCGGCTGCTGCCCGACGACATCGCCGCGCAGGTGCTCGACGGCATCCTCGGCGCCGACCGGGCCGCGTTCCTCACCCGGCGGTGGGCGGACGCGTTCACCGAGTGCGCCCGCGCGGTCCTCGGTCCCGAGGCCGCGTCCGGCACCCGGATCGGTGTGCACGGTCTGGGCGCCGACGCGGACTTCCTGCGGGCCCGCGCCCACGAGGCGGACGTCGACGACCGCATGGTTTCGCTGCGGGAGCAGATCGGTACGGCGCCCGACGGCACGCCGCGCCGCGCGATCGTCCGCGTCGACCGCACGGAGCTCTCCAAGAACATCGTGCGCGGCCTGCACGCCTTCCGGCAGCTCCTCGACGACCGGCCCACCTGGCGCGAGCGCGTCGTGCACATCGCCCTCGCCTACCCGTCGCGGCAGGACCTCGCGGTGTACCGGGACTACATGACCGAGGTCCAGCGGGTCGCGGACGACATCAACGAGCGGTACGGGACGCCGGACTGGACCCCGGTCGTCCTCCACCTGAAGGACGACTTCGCCCGCTCCCTCGCGGCGTACCGGCTCGCCGACGTGGCCTTGGTGAACCCCATCCGCGACGGCATGAACCTCGTCGCCAAGGAGGTGCCGGTCGTCTCCGACGAGGGGTGCGCGCTCGTGCTGTCGCGGGAGGCCGGGGCGTACGAGGAACTGGGCGACGACTCGTTCGTGGTGAACCCGTACGACGTGGTGGGTACGGCGGCCGCCCTGCACGAGGCGTTGTCCCTGCCGGCGGCCGAGCGGGCGGAACGGACGAAGCGGCTCGCCGGGGCGGCGACGGCGTTGCCGCCGACGCGGTGGTTCCTGGATCAGTTGGGGGCGTTGGAGGGCGCCTGAGCCCCCGTAGGGCAGGGGCTGCCGACTGCTCCCCCTCCCCTACAGCTGCTCGGCAATGGCCGCCAGGAGGCGTACGACCCCTGCCGGGCCGTCGACCACCAGGTCCGCCCTCTCCGACAGTTCCGTGACCTCCGTGCTGCCGCTGCACACCAGCAGGCCCGGTGTGCCCTCGGTGCGGAGTTTCTCGACGGCGGCGAAGGCGGGGAGGTCGCCGAGGTCGTCGCCGGCGTAGAGCACGGACTCGGCGGCGGTCTCCTTGAGGTGGTCGTGGAGGGCGACGCCCTTGTCCATGCCCGGGGGACGGAGTTCGAGGACCAGGCGGCCGGGTTCGACGATGAGGCCGTGGCGGCCGGCGAGGTCGGCCAGCGGGGCGCGCAGGGCATCGAAGGCGGCCTGCGGGTCGGTGGCACGGCGCGTGTGGACGGCGACCGCGCGGCCCTTCTCCTCGATCCAGGTGCCCTGCCACGCGCCGACGCTGTCCAACAGGCCGGGCAGCTCCGCGCGGACCGCGGCGACACCGGGGTGCGGGGCGGGGGCGCTGACGGTGCCGGTGACGGCGTCCCAGCGTTCGGCGCCGTAGTGGCCGAGGACGACGAGGTGTTCCAGGCCGGGGACGCCGGCGAACCCGCCGTGGCGGACGGCGACACCGGCCGGGCGGCCGGTCACCACGGCGACGGAGGAGACCTTGGGGGCGAGTGCGGCCAGCGCGGCCACGGCGTCGGGGTGGGCGCGGGCCTGTTCGGGGTCGGGGACGATGGGGGCGAGGGTGCCGTCGAAGTCGAGGGCGATCACCGTACGGCCGGGTCGGTCGAGGATCGCTGCCAGTGCGTCCCGCCCGGCGGGGGTCACGGGTGTCGGCAAGGTGGCCCCGGAGTGCGCTGGATCCGTGTTCTCTGCGTCCTTGTGGCTGCCCATGCCGTCGACCCTATCCGTCATCTCTCCTCGCGGCGGGCCTCTCTGACCCTTCGCAGCCGGTTGACGGTGACCGGGTCGTGGGCGAGGGCGCGGGGGTCGTCGAGCAGGGCGTTGAGCAGCTGGTAGTACCGCACGGGTGCGATCCCGAGCCGCTCCCTTATGGCCCGCTCCTTGGCCCCCGGCCCCTCCCACCCCTGCCGCTCCACGGCGAGGATGGCCTGTTCACGGGGTTCGAGCGCGTCCATGCGACGACGGTAACGGAAGGGTGTGACAGGGCGCCCAGTAGCTCGGGGGTGGACCACGCTCCTGCGGGCCTGACAAGCACGGGGCGCAGCCCCTGCTTGTCAGGGGCGCGGGGAACCGCGCGAGAAGCCCCACCGGGCCCGCACCCGCCGACGAACCCGCACCCCCGAGCTAGTACGCGCCCGATCCCTCCCCATCCGCCACAGTCGCCGTCTGCTGCAGCTGCTCCAGCACAGCCCCCGGCTTCGCCCCCGGCCGCACCGCCCGCCCGATCTGCTCCTTGACCGCCGCGCTGACGTCCGCCCAGGACGTCTTGCCCACCGGCGGCAACACCGCGTCCGGCAACGCGTCGAGGAACGGCCCGAGGTCCGCCTCGTCCTTGTCCGCCGCCATCTCCTCGGACGCGGACGCGGTCACCGGCAGCAGGTCGTACTCCCGTGAGAAGTCGAGCACGTTCTCGTCGCTGTAGACGAAGTCGAGGAAGTCCCCGATCTCCTCCCCGTGCCCGTTCTTCTTGAAGGCCATCATCCAGTCGGTGACCCCCATGGTCGCGTGCCGCCCCCCGTCGTACCCCGGCATGGCGGCCGTCCCGTAGTCGACCCCCTCGTCCGCGGCCATCCGCATCAGGCTGGGGTGCCCGTTGAGCATCCCCACCTCCCCCCGCGCGAACGCCGCGAACGCGTCGGCCCGGTTGAGCTCCGCCGGCGCGGTGGGCCCGGTGAGCCCCTGGTCGACCAGCTTGTCCTTCAGCCAGGTGAAGGTCCGCACGTTCTCGTCGGAGTCGAGACGGTAGGTGCCGACGGCGTCGACATAGCCGGCGCCGCCGCTGAGCAGCCACTGCATGGTCTCGGCCTGGGCCTCCTCGGGCCCGAGCGGCAGCGCGTACGGGGTCGCGACCCCGGCCCCGTCGAGGGCCGCGGCGTCGGCCGCCAGCTCGCTCCAGCTGCGCGGGGCGCCGTCGAGGCCCGCCTCGGCGAAGAGCTGCTTGTTGTAGAAGAGGACGCGGGTGGACGCGGCGAACGGCATCCCGTAGGCGACGCGCCGTACCTTGCCCGAGTCGGCGAGCTGGGGGAGGAATCCGGCCTGGACGGGGATGGAGAGCAGGTCGTCCACCTCGTAGAGCCGGTCGGCGGCGGCGTAGTCCGCGTAGGTGCCCGCCTGCGCCATGTCGGGCGCCTCACCGGCGGCGACCATCTCCCTGACCTTGCGGTCGACGTCGTTCCAGGAGTAGACGGTGACGTCGACCGTGACGCCCGGGGTCTTCTTCTCGTACGCCTTCACCACCGCGTCCCAGTACTTCCGGGAGCTGTTGGCCTTGGAGTCGCCGTAGTCGGCGGCGACCAGCTTCAGGGTGACGCCGGGGCCGTCGGCCGCCGAGGCACCGCAGCCCGCAAGCGTCGCCATCAGTCCCAGCGCGGTCAGTGCCGCCATCCCGCTGTTCCTGACGCCGGTCTTCGTCCGCCACTGCCGCTGTCGCACTCGTACTGCCCCAACCCATCGCACTTGCCCCGCGTGGACCAGCCTGGATCACCGGTTCCGCACTCCAGGCCGTTGATCCCTCCACTTCTCGAACTCTCCATAAGGTCTACACCACCCGCTCTCATGAGGTCTAGACCATGTAAGTGGACTAGACCTCTCGCGGGTCGAAGGGCCACACTGTCCTCCGTGAGACATGTCATCGCCCTGGATGTGGGCGGCACCGGGATGAAGGCCGCACTGGTCGGGGCCGACAGCGCGCCCTCCGGGGGAACACCCCCCGGGGCCCCCGTCCTGTTGCACCAGGCGCGCCGGGCGACCGGTCGCGAGCGCGGGCCGGAGGCCGTCGTCGCGTCGATCCTCGACTTCGCCGCCGAGTTGCGCGCGTACGGCGAGCGGCACTTCGATGAACCCGCGGTCGCCGCCGGGGTCGCCGTGCCCGGCATCGTCGACTCCGCGCGGGGCACCGCCGTCTACGCCGCCAACCTCGGCTGGCGCGACGTCCCGCTGCGCGCACTCCTCGCCGAACGCCTCGGCGGCGTCCCGGTCGCCCTCGGCCACGACGTACGCACCGGAGGGCTCGCGGAGGGGCGGGTGGGCGCGGGCCGGGGCGCCGACCGCTATCTCTTCGTGGCGCTCGGCACCGGGATCGCCGGAGCGATCGGCGTCGACGGCCGGGTGGAGGCGGGCGCCCACGGCTTCGCGGGCGAGATCGGCCACATCGTCGTACGGCCCGGGGGCATCCCGTGCCCCTGCGGGCAGTACGGCTGTCTGGAGCGGTACGCCTCGGCGGCGGCCGTCAGCCAGGCCTGGGCGGAGGCCTCCGGGGAACCCGAGGCCGACGCGGCGGACTGCGCCAAGGCGGTGGAGTCGGGCGACCCGCGCGCGAGTGCCGTGTGGCAGCACGCCGTCGACGCCCTCGCCGACGGCCTGGTCACCGCCCTCACCCTCCTCGACCCCCGCACCCTCATCGTCGGCGGCGGCCTGGCGGAGGCCGGTGACACCCTGTTCGACCCGCTCCGCACCGCCGTGGAACGCCGGGTGACCTTCCAGAAGGTCCCCACCATCGTCCCCGCGGCCCTGGGCGACACCGCGGGCAGCCTGGGCGCCGGCCTGATGGCCTGGGACCTGATCGCCCCCACGACCCCCAAGGACCCCACGGACCTCCCGGAGGTAACCCCCTGATGGCCCCCGCCTTTTCCGACACCGGGTCCGACAGCAGCGCCCTGAAAGGGGCGCGGGGAACTGCGCGACCAGCCCCCACGCACCCGCAGTCGCCGAACCCAGCGCATCCGTACGTCCTGGAAGGCGCCAACCTCGTCCTCCCCACCGGCACCGTGAAGAACGCCCGTCTCACCATCCACGGCACCAAAATCTCCGACAACCCCCCGGAGAACGCCCACACCATCCCGGTCCACAACCACTGGCTGCTCCCCGGCTTCATCGACCTGCACAACCACGGCGGCGGCGGAGCCTCCTTCACCTCCGGCACCGTCGACGACGTCCTGCGCGGCATCCACACCCACCGCCTCCACGGCACCACCACCCTCGTCGCCTCCACGGTCACCGACGACATGGACGGCCTCGCCCACCGCGCCGGACTCCTCTCCGAACTCGCCGAACAGGGCGACATCGCCGGCATCCACTTCGAGGGCCCCTTCATCTCCCCCTGCCGCAAGGGCGCCCACTCGGAGGAGCTGCTCCGCGACCCCGACCCGGCGGAGGTCCGCAAGCTGATCGACGCGGCGCGCGGCCGGGCCGCGATGGTCACCCTCGCCACCGAACTCCCCGGCGGCCTCGACTCCGTACGGCTCCTCGCCGAACACGGCGTCATCGCGGCGATCGGCCACACGGACGCGACGTACGAGCAGACGGTTCAGGCCATCGACGCGGGCGCGACCGTGGCCACCCATCTCTTCAACGCGATGCCACCGCTCGGCCACCGCGACCCCGGCCCGATCGCCGCGCTCCTGGAGGACGAGCGGATCACCGTCGAGCTGATCAACGACGGCACCCATCTGCACCCCGCCGCCCTCCAGCTGGCGTTCCGTCACGCGGGCGCCGACCGGGTCGCGTTCATCACCGACGCGATGGACGCCGCCGGCTTCGGCGACGGCCGCTACACGCTGGGCCCGCTGGCGGTCGAGGTCGTGGACGGGGTGGCCCGCCTGGTGGAGGGCGGCTCGATCGCGGGCTCGACCCTCACCCAGGACCGCGCCTTCAAACGCGCCGTCACCCTCGACCGCCTCCCCGTCGAGGACGCCGTCGCCGCCCTCTGCTCCAACCCGGCGAAACTCCTCGGCCTCTACGACCGCGTCGGCTCTCTGGACCCCGGCAAGGACGCCGACCTCGTCCTCCTCGACGCGAACTTCGACCTCAAGGGCGTGCTGCGCAAGGGCGAGTGGGTGGTCGATCCCCAACTGAGCTGATCGGTCCGGTTGTTGGCGGAGTGCGAAGAGTGCGGCGGTTGTCCCGGGGGCTGGGCCGACCTCCGCTCTTTTGGCATGATCGAGCCTCCGCAACCGCGTCCGGGCGAGCGCACTCTTTACTCGGCAGCGCACTCACGAGCACCAAGGGGGTAGGCCCAGGTGATCCTCACGGTCACACTGAACACCGCTCTCGACCTCACCTATCGCGTACGGGACCTCAGGCCCCACGCCACGCACCGGGTGACCGATGTCATCGAACGGCCCGGCGGCAAGGGTCTGAACGTGGCCCGGGTGCTGGCCGCGCTCGGCCACGAGGTGACGGTCACCGGTTTCGTCGGCGGCGCGACCGGCCGGGCCGTACAGGACCGGCTCACGCACACCCCGGGCGTGGTGGACGCGCTGGTGCCGGTGGAGGGTGCGACGCGCCGGACGATCGCCGTGGCCGACGCGAGCGGTGACACGACTCAGCTCAACGAACCGGGGCCGCTCATCACACCCGTCGAGTGGTCCGCCTTCCAGGAGGCGTACGTCGATCTGCTGCGCTCCGCCTCGGTGGTTGCCCTGTGCGGCAGCCTGCCGCCGGGCGTTCCGGTGGGGGCGTACGCGGGCCTGGTCCGTACCGCCCGCACGCTGTCGGTGCCGGTCCTGCTGGACACCAGCGGCGAGCCGTTGCGCCGCGGAGTGGCGGCCCGTCCCGACCTGGTGAAGCCGAACACCGACGAACTGGCCGAACTCACCGGCTCCCACGAGCCGTCCCGCGCGACCCGGGACGCCCGCCGCCGCGGCGCGCAGGCGGTCGTCGCCTCCCTCGGCCCGGACGGTCTCCTCGCTCACACCCCCGAGGGCCAGTGGCGCGCCACCCCGCCACGCCGCCTGCGCGGCAACCCGACCGGCGCGGGCGACTCGGCGGTGGCCGGCCTTCTGTCGGGCCTGGTCGACCGCCTCCCCTGGCCCGACCGCCTGTCCCGCGCGGTAGCCCTGTCGGCGGCGACCGTATTAACCCCGGTGGCGGGCGAGTTCGACCGTCAGACGTACGAGGAACTGGTGGACCAGGTGACGGTGACGGGGGACGTGACGGCGGCGTGAGGCCTCAGCTCTAGCGAGCGGGCCTCAGCTCTTCCAGCCCTTTTCCAGGTACAGCTGGTCGAAGTTGACGTCGCAGGAGTTGCCGTCCTCGCAGGAGATCTTGACCTCGTTGCTGCCCTTGTTGAGCTGGATGGACGCGTAGGTGTTCTGCCAGCCCTTCGCGTAGTCGCCCTCGGGGCTTTTGGCGAAGTTGTCCAGGTTGAGCGGGCGGGTCTGGGCCGTGCCGTTGACCGTGAGGGTGGCGTCGGCCTTCTTGCCCGGGACTCCGTAGAGGACGTAGAGCGTGTACTTGCCGCCCGCCGGGACGTCCTCCATCTTCCAGGTGATGGACGAACCCACCGAGTTGAAGTTCCCCACATAGAACCCGCCCTCCGACTTCGCGCCGGGGACGTCGGAGGCGATGGCCGCGTTGCCGCCGAGGAGGAGGGTCTTGGCCTCGGCCTTGGGGAGTTCGGCGGTCTTCGCGTCCTTGGACTTACTGGGTTTCGGGCTGGGGTCGGTGTTCTGCTCGACGGTGGGGCCGGTGGAGGCACCGGTGTCGTTGCCCGAGGCGTTGTCGGAGTCGTCGCCGAGGAGCATGCTGGCGCTGATGCCGATCACCACGGCGGCCACCACGGCGATCGCGCCGATGAGGAGCCCCTTGGTGTTGGGGCCACGGCCCCGGCCGCCACCCCCGCCGTTGCCGTTGCCGTAGCCCTGCTGACGCGTCGTCTGGGCGCCGCCGGAGAAGCTCTCGGGGGCCTGGTAGTGCGCGTTCGGCTGGCCGGGGGCGCCCTGCGGCTGACCGTAACCCTGCTGCGGGACCTGCCCGTACTGGGCGGTCGCGGCCTGCGGCGCCTGCTGGGTCTGCTGCCCGTACTGCCGCTCGCCGACCGGTCGCGCCCGGTTGACCGCGTTCGGGTAGCCGTAGCTCGCGCTGGGCGGCTGGGCTCCTCGGGCCTGCCCGTCGGCGTAGAGGTAGCCGAACGGGTCGTCGTCCTCGGGCGTGCTCGCGCCGTTGTTGCCGGGCGTCATCCCTAGGTCTCCTCAGCGGTGCGGTACATGCGGTACGGGTGGCGGGTTGGTGCGTAGGGGTGTAGGAGAGCGAGCCTACCCGCTCGCAGTGGCCCAAACGGGTGACTCGGACCTCATCGCCAGACCGGCACCCCGCCGACCAGGCGCTTTTCAGCCGCCTCAGGCCGCTGACCTGGGCTTCCGCCCCGGTGTCTCCGCTGTCACACAGGGCGCTATCCGGCCCGCCTGTGCTGTCTGGGACGAGATCGTTTCTCGACGTACATCCGCTCGTCAGCTGATTTCAACACCTCGTCCGCCGTCATTCCGCAGTGGGCCCATCCGATGCCGAAACTGGCCCCGACACGCATCGCGCGACCGTCGACGCGAATCGGCTGGATGATCTCGTTGCGCAGGCGTACGGCGAGGTCCTGGGCGTCCGCGCGGCCGAGTCCGTCGGCGAGGACGACGAACTCGTCACCGCCGAGGCGGGCCACGGTGTCGCCGTCGCGCACACCCCGGCTGAGGCGCCGGGCCACCTCGATGAGGACGGCGTCGCCCGCGTTGTGCCCGAAGCGGTCGTTGATCGACTTGAACCCGTCGAGGTCGCAGAAGAGCACCGCGAGCCCCTTGGTCCCGTCGTCCCGCTCGTCCTCGGGCGCGACGGTGTGCACATGGTGGTCGAAGGCGTCGTAGGGCCCGCCGGCCGCGTGGAAGTCGAAGGCGTGCCCGCTGTGCCCGGCGGCCTCGTACGCGTCGAACGACGGGTGCGGCAGCCGCGCCGCGTGCCCGGCGCCGTACTCCCCGAACTCGCCCCCCTCGCCCTGCTCCCCGAACTGCCCGAAGGCGGCGTTCATCGAGTCGGCCGCCGCGCCCGCCGGCAGGGACTGGGGGCGCTGACAGATACGGGCGGACAGGCGCGAGCGCAGCTCGGCGGAGTTCGGCAGGCCCGTGAGGGCGTCGTGCGAGGCGCGGTGCGCGAGCTGGAGCTCACGCCGCTTGCGCTCCTCGATGTCCTCGACGTGGGTGAGCAGGAAGCGGGGCCCGTCGGCGGCGTCCGCGACCACGCTGTTGCGCAGCGACACCCACACGTACGTCCCGTCGCGGCGCCCGAGCCGCAGTTCGGCCCGCCCGCCCTCGGCGGAGGTCCGCAGGAGGGTGCCTATGTCCTCGGGGTGGACGAGGTCGGAGAACGCGTACCGCCGCATGGCGGAGGCGGGCCGCCCGAGCAGTCGGCACAGGGCGTCGTTGGTCCGCAGGATCCGGCCGTGCTGGTCGCCGCCCATCTCCGCGATGGCCATACCGCTCGGGGCGTACTCGAACGCCTGCCGGAAGGATTCCTCGCTGGCGCGCAGCGCCTGCTGCTCCCTTTCGAGCCTGACCAGTGCACGCTGCATGTTGGCGCGCAGCCGAGCGTTGCTGATCGCGATGGCGGCCTGGAAGGCGTACATCTGGAGCGCTTCGCGTCCCCACGCGCCCGGTCGGCGACCGTTTCGGGGCCGGTCCACGGACAGGACACCGAGCAGCTCGCCGCAGGAGGCGCCACCGGCGCCCGGGGTGTACATCGGCGCGAAGAGCCGGTCGGAGGGGTGCCACTCGTCCTCGAAGCGGGGCGCGGGACCGTCGGTGTACCACTGGGGGACGTCGTCCTCGTCGAGCACCCAGCCCTCGGTGTGCGGTATGAACCGCAGGTCGCCCCAGGCCTCGCCCATGTTCAGGCGGCGGTCCCAGGAGGCGCGGGAGCCGACGCGGCCGGTGATCAGGGCCTCGGCGGCGCTGTTGCCGGAGAGGGCGGCGACGACCAGGTCGCCGTCGGGGCGGACGAGGTTGACGCAGGCCAGTTCGTAGCCCAGGCCGTTGACCACACCGTCGGCGACGGTCTGCAGCGTGTCGGCCAGGCTGCGCGCGGTGTTCATGTCCGCCATCACCTGGTGCAGCTGCCGCAGGGTCGTCAGACGGACGTAGGGCTCCGACTCGGTCTCCATTCGCCCTCCCCCCGAGATCTCGTGGCAGCTCCAGGCTCAGGTAACCTGCGCAACCTGCTCGACGTGCTTAACTCGCGGGCTTACAACCGCTTACAGTTCCCGCTTACAGGTTCCAGCTTCCCCGCCACTGAATCACAGCGCGAAGCCCACTCGGTACACAGGGTCAACAAAATATGGCTCCTGTGACTCAAGTCACAGCGGAACATGAGCAATTGAGTGGAGTTTATGCGTTTCCCTCGTGCGCTTCCTGAACAGGATTCAGAACTCTGTGTAGGCACTGTGAGCGAGCTTGACCGGTGGCCTCGGGCGGCCGCCCTAGGGCGCAGGTCCGGGGCGGGGTCGGGCCCCGGCCCGATGTGGGAGACCGTCGCGGCGGGCTAGCGTGCCGGCGTGCCGAAGACAGTTCCTCCCGCGAACGCGCCCGTGGCCGGGCGCACCCCGACCGCCCCCGGCTCCCTCCCCGCCGGGCATGCTGAGGGGGTGAGTGAAGACGAGTTCCGTGCCGCGATGTCCCGACTCGCGGCGGGCGTGGTCCTGGTGACCGCGCACGAGGCGGCGCTGGATCCGGACGGACCGCGCGGCGAGGACGTCGGGATGACGGCCACCTCCTTCATGTCCGTGTCCCTCGACCCGCCCCTCGTCATGGTGAGCCTGCGCGAGGGCTCCCGCATGGACGACCTCCTCGCCGAGCAGCCCCGGTGGGCGGTCTCCTTCCTCTCCGACCACCAGCGCACCGTCGCGGCCCGCTTCGCCATGCGGAACCGCGTGAGCGACCGGCTCCTGTTCGACTCCGTCCCCCACACCCGGGGCGAGGCCACGGGCGCGCCCCTGATCGACGCCGCCCTGGCCACCCTGGAGTGCCACACGGAACAACGCGTCACGGCCGGCGATCACACCCTGGTCATCGCCCGCGTCCTGACCGCGGCGGTGCCGGGAGCGGACGGCGGCCCTCTGACCTACTTCCGGGGCCGGTACAGGCAGTTGGACTGAGGGCCTTGCAGCGGTCGGGCCGCCGAGGACTGGCTGAAGAAGTTCGGCACGGTCGGTGCTCGGGCAGGTACTGACGGGTCAGGATCCGGCGCCAGGTCAGCCTCGACCCCCGCCGCCCTCGCGCGGATCGCCCCGGTCGCCCTCTTCCTGCTTCAGCCCGAACACCGCCGCGCCTGGCGAGCGTCGGTACAAGTGCAACGACTGCCGCAACGGCATCATGAAGATCGACCCGGTTACCGGACCACATCTGGGGGCTTCATGGCCGCAGCGCCACGACGCATGCGTCTCGGACCGTTCAGCACCGTGCTGATCATCGCCGCGGCGAGCACGATGATCGCCGCCGCGCCCCCGGACGTCCCCCGTACTCGGGGGCAGCTCGTCGGGGAGCGCGTCGGCTACTTCCCCGGCTGGGGCGTCTGGGACGGTTTCCACGTCAAGGACATCGACCGTGCCGCCTCCAAGCTCACCGTCGTCAACTACGCATTCGCACAGGTGACCAAAGACGGCGAGTGCATCGAGGCCAACAACACCCCTCTGAGCGATGCCTGGGCCGATTACCAGCGGCCGGCGTCCGCCGCTGAGTCCGTGGACGGGGTCGCGGACCGTCCGGAGCAGAACCTCAAAGGCAACTTCAACCAGTTGCGCGAGCTCAAGCAGCGCCATCCCCATCTCAGGGTCGTCATGTCGCTGATGTCCTCACACTTCTCGGACAGCGCCCTGACGCCCGACTCCCGCAGAAAGCTCGTCTCCTCGTGCGTGGAGCTGTTCATCAAGGGCAACCTGCCGGAGCTGCCCGGTGAGGAGAAGACCGAGGGGGGCCCTGGCTCCGCCTTCGGGATCTTCGACGGCATCGACATCGACTGGGAGTACCCGGCCGTCCAGAACGCCCACGGGCACGTGTACCGCCAGGAGGACACCCGCAACTTCACCCTCCTCATGGCGGAGTTCCGCCGACAGCTCGACGAGGTGGGGCGGGAGAAGAAGCGCGCATACATCCTCACGGCGGCCCTCCCGCCGAGCGTGCGGAAGCGGGAGAAGATCGAGGCCGCCGAGGTCGCCGAGTATGCCGACTTCCTCAACATCATGACGTACGACTTCGCCGGTCCGTGGTCCGCCGACGGGCCGACCGACCACAGTGCCAACCTTCACCTCAGCACGGGCGAGACGGCCGAGAGCCGGCAGCTCAGCGCCGCGGAGGCCGTCCGGGCCTACGTGAAGATGGGCGTGCCCGCACGGAAAGTCGTCCTGGGCGTCCCCTTCTACGGTTACGGCTGGAAGGGCGTTCCGGCGGAGAACGACGGGCTGTACCAGTCGGCCGCTTCCGCCGTGCCCACGCATGACTACCGGTTCATCGCCCGGCAGCCGGGCAAGGTGTTCCGCGACCCGGCCGCCCAGGCCGCCTGGAAGTACGACGCGCGGACAGGGGATTTCTGGACGTACGACGACGCCACGGCCGTGCAGGCCAAAGCCGCCTTCGTCAGGGAGCAGGGCTTCGGCGGCATCATGATGTGGACGCTCAGCGGGGACGATGAACAGGGGACACTCGTCGACGCCGTGCACACGGGCCTGCAGAACAGAGGGTGAACCACGGCAGGTCGTGGTGCGTGTGCGCGAGATTCCCTGGCACAGCCCATGGGTGGCCTCAACACATGTGCGCCGAATGAGGGGCCTCCATAATCTGGGCTAAGTAAAGCTGCTTTTCAGCATGGATCTGCTCTAGCGTGACGGCGTGAAGAGCCACCTCTCGCCCGCGACTGCCGTCTCCCCCGCCCGCCCGTACACGCGACCGGACGGCCGCCTGAATGTGACTGTCATCGTTCCGGCATACAACGAGGCGGACCACGTCGGCGCCACCATCAAGTCGCTGCAGACGCAGACCCTGCAGCCCGCCGAAATCATCGTCGTCGACGACTGCTCGAACGACGGCACCGGTGATGTGGCCCGTTCCCACGGCGTCACGGTAATCCGGCCCGAAACCAACTCCGGGACCAAGGCGGGGGCACAGAATTTCGCCCTGAACGGGCATGTCGATACTCCGCTGACGATGATTCTCGACGCGGACACCACCCTGGCACCGGACGCCATCGAAAAGCTCGCCGAAGCGTTCGACGAGCCCCACGTGGCCGCGGCCTGCGGTTTCGTCGTGCCGCGGCATGTGCGGTCGATGTGGGAACGCGGCCGGTACATCGAGTACCTCTTCGCGTTCTCCTTCTTCAAGGAGGTCCAGGACTTCTACCGGCGGCCGATGATCTCCTCCGGGTGCCTGTCGATCTACCGCAGTGACGCGCTCCGCGCCGCCGGCGGATGGTCGAACCGGACCATGGCGGAGGACATGGACCTGACGTGGACGCTGTACCAACTCGGCTGGCGGGTCCGATTCCTTCCGCAGGCCCTCTGCTATCCCGTGGAGCCACACACCTACGAGTTCATGAACAAGCAACTCAAGCGATGGTCCCACGCGTTTCTGCAGAACGTGCAGCTGCACTGGAAGGGGATCCTCAAGATCCCTTATCTCTACTGGACCGTCATGGCCTCACTCATGGACGGGATCGTCGGCACACTGTTCTTCCTGGTGGCCCTTCCGGTTCTCGCGGCCGTCTTCAGTCCGCTGTTCCTGATCGGCTATGTGGCCGATGCGCCGGTGATTCTCATCCCCGTGCTGCTCGCCGCCCGAAGACGCGGAGAAATCGGAAAAGCACTCACCAGTTTCCCGTCGTTCTTCGTATTGCGCCTGGTGAACGGATGGCATCTGCTCACGGCCGCATGGAATGAACTCATCGTGCGTCGACGGCTCGTCGTCTACGAGAAAGGACACTGACAGGTGATCTTCGGAATTCCAGGGCTGTCGACGATTTTCTACATCTTCTCGGTTCTGGCCATGCCGATGACCGAGCTGTCCAGGACGGCACGCGGCCTCAGTACGCCGCGACGCTGGCGGGCGATCGTCCGCCACTCGGCCCTTGTCGCCGTCATCGTGACGTGCGTGTGGCTGGTGTCCGAGAACCATCCGGTCATCGGGGCGCTGAGGCAGGGCGGCGCGCTTCACGACGTCTGGGCATGGGCCGCGAAGGGCAGTCTCGCTCTGATGGTGCTCCTGGCCCTGTTGCCCTGGCTGGCCCGTGCACTGCGGGCCGCGTACCACGGCCTGGGCTGGGCATGTGCGCACAGTCGGCATCCCCATCCCGCCAGGCCCCACCCTTCGGTCCTGGCCAGGCTGTGCCCGGACTGCGGAAAGCTGATGTTCCATGCCCAGGGGATGCCATCCAAGCCATCCCTGCCGATGGTGCCCGCTGTGGTCGAGGAGGCGTAGGGAGGCGTAGGGAGGCGTCGTCACGCCTTCGGCCGAGTCGCCCCTTGCACCTTGCCCGGCTTGCGGCTTGCGGCTTGCGGCTTGCGGCTTGCGGCTTGCGGCTTGCGGCTTGCGGCGATCAATTCCGAGGCTCCCCGCCCCACGTCCCACCGCCAGGGTCTTATATACCTGAGA
>NZ_JARGEE010000699.1:0-2808 GCF_033794485.1 Streptomyces sp. MB09-02B | reverse complement strand
CCGGCGGCTGTTGTCCGTTCCGGTGGCTGCCGGTTTCCGTGACCGTCGGGGAACCGCGGACCGTTCTCGTCCGCCCCCCGGTGGGGGCTTGTCGCGCAGTTCCCCGCGTCCCTTACGGGCTGCCGGTGGTCACCAGGCGAAGGCCTCCGGGGACGGGCCCGGGCCCGGGAAGATCTCGTCCAGGGAGGTCAGGAGCTCCTCGCTGAGCGTCAGCTCGGACGCGCGGATCGCGGAGTCGAGCTGCTGGGCCGTGCGGGGGCCCACGATCGGGCCCGTGACCCCGGGGCGGGTGAGGAGCCACGCGAGGGCGGCCTCGCCCGGTTCGACGCCGTGCTTGTCGAGCAGGTCCTCGTACGCCTGGACCTGCGCGCGGGCGGCGCTGTCGGCGAGGGCGTCGGCGGCGCGGCCGGAGGAGCGGCGACCGCCCTCGGCCTCCTTCCGGATGACCCCGCCGAGCAGCCCGCCGTGCAGCGGCGACCAGGGGATGACCCCGAGGCCGTACTCCTGCGCGGCCGGGATGACCTCCATCTCGGCGCGGCGCTCGGCGAGGTTGTAGAGGCACTGCTCGCTGACGAGGCCGATGGTGCCGCCCCGGCGGGCGGCGGTCTCGTTGGCCTGGGCGATCTTGTAGCCGGGGAAGTTGGACGAGCCGGCGTACAGGATCTTGCCCTGCCGCACGAGCACGTCTACGGCCTGCCAGATCTCGTCGAAGGGGGTGGCCCGGTCGATGTGGTGGAACTGGTAGACGTCGATGTGGTCCGTCCGCAGCCGCTTGAGGCTGGCGTCCACGGCGCGCCGGATGTTCAGCGCGGAGAGCTTGTCGTGGTTGGGCCAGGAGTCGGCGGAGGCCGCCATGTTGCCGTACACCTTGGTCGCGAGGACGACCTTGTCGCGGCGGTCGCCGCCCTTGGCGAACCAGTTGCCGATGATGCTCTCGGTGCGGCCCTTGTTCTCGCCCCAGCCGTACACGTTCGCCGTGTCGAAAAGGTTGATTCCCGCGTCCAGCGCTGCGTCCATGATCGCGTGGCTGTCCGCTTCGTCCGTCTGCGGACCGAAGTTCATCGTGCCGAGGACCAGTCGGCTGACCTTGAGTCCTGTGCGTCCGAGCTGTGTGTACTCCATGACTCCCCAGCCAATGCGCTGGAGTGCGCTCTAGGCAAGCGGGACAGACCTAGGACCTGTCGGCGATCGACAGGTACTGGGGGCCGGAGTACCACCAGCACAACCCGAACGTCCCCGACGGCGTGGAGGGGGTCAAGGCCGGTCTGGGCGGCTACTTCCAGCAGTTCCCCGCCCTCGCCGTCTCGCGCAAGCGCGTCGTCGCCGTCCACAGCCACTACGGCAACGCGCCGGGGGAGCGGGGGCAGGCGGTCGTCGACCTGTTCCGGGTGCGGAACGGGAAGATCGTGGAGCACTGGGACGCGGTGCAGGACGTGCCGGAGACCTCGGCGAACGACAACACGATGTTCTGACCGTCACGCCGTCACGCTCCGGTTCCCCGGCCGTCCGCTTGATCAGTTCCCACGTTGGCCGCGGATTCCGTGGATTCCGTGGGCAGGTGGGCATGCTGCGACTTCAAGCACGGTTGCGATCGGGGGAGCAGGAGCAGAGGGGTCGTCAGGAGGAGCAGGCCGGCCGTGGCGATCGCTGTACGGGGGGTGGTGACGGCGGCGAGGACGCCCCAGAGGGCCGTCATGGCGGCGGTGCTGAGTTTGCCGGTGACGGACCAGGCGGTGAGGGTGCGGGCGACGCGGTCCGGCGGGGTCCGGGTGAGGCGCTGGGTGGCCAGTACGGGGTTGAAGGCGCCGATGCAGGTGATCAGGCCCAGTTCGACGACCATGACGAGGACGAGCCCCGCCGGGCCCGCGCCGACGAACGCCAGGCCCAGCGGCCAGCACGCCCGCAGGGTTCCGGCGACCCGGACGACCCTGTCCTGTCCGTACCGGGCGACCAGCGGACCGGACAGGCGGGAACCGATCAGGCCGCCGACGCACGGGACGGCGAAGGCGAGACCGTACTGCCAGGGTGCGAAGCCCAGTTGCCCCACCATGAGCATGAGCAGCAGCGGCGCCGGGGCCATGATCAGGGCGTTGACCAGGACGGAGTTGAGGAAGAGGGGGCGCAGGGCGGGGTCGCGGAGGATGTACCGCCAGCCGTCCAGGAGGTCGCCGAAGCGGAACCGGGGGGTGGTGCGCGCGGCCGGTTTCGTGGTCGGGCCCGGGCGGGGCTCCTTGGTGCCGATCGCTCGGATGCCCGCTGCCGAGAGGAGGTAGCTGCAGGCGTCGAGCAGCACGGTGACGACCGGGCCGAGGAGACCCATCGCGGCGCCGCCGAGGGGAGGGCCGAGCATGGTTGTGGTCCAGGTCGTGGCCTCGAAGCGGCCGTTGGCGGCCACGAGGTGCTCCGGCGGGACCAGGAACTTCAGACAGGCGCCGCTCGCCGCGGTGAAGGTGATGTCGGCCACGGCGACGACCATGGCGACCAGGAGGAGCTGGGGGAAGGTGAGCAGGTCCAGGGCGTAGGCCGCGGGGACGGACAGCAGGGCCGCGCAGCGGACCAGGTCCATCGAGATCATCACCGGGCGCTTGCGGCGGAACTCCACCCACGGGCCGAGCGGTACGGCCACCGTCGCGCCCACCGCGAGACCGGCGGCCGCCAGCGCGGAGACTTCCGTGGGGCCGACGTGCAGGACCAGCACCGCGAGCAGGGGAAGCGCGTCGAACGACAGCCGGGTCCCGAACGCGCTGACCGCGTACGCCGCCCACAGCCACCGGAACTCCCGTCCCAGCCCACCGCCTCGCGTCATCC
>NZ_JARGEE010000698.1:0-2815 GCF_033794485.1 Streptomyces sp. MB09-02B | reverse complement strand
CCCCCAACCCGCCTACTCCTCCCCGGCCCTCCTCCAGACCGCCACCGACCTCCTCGCCGACCTGCGCCGCACGGACCCCCGGCTGCTGCTCTCGGCCTGCGACACCGCGCACCTCGCCCCGGGCGTGGCCGCCTGGCTGGAGCGCGACCTCACCCCCACCGCCGTACGCCACGCCCTGACCGGCGATCTCCCGAACGAGCCGCTGCACCGCCCGGCCGCCCTCCTGGCCCACCGGCTCACGGACCGACTCCCGCCCCCGCCGCCGTTCCGCGCCCCGGCATCACCGCCACCCGTCCACTACGGGATGACGAACTGCGACGGTTGCGACCGCGGCTTCCGGGGCCCGAGGGGCAGCCGCTGCCGCGACTGCGGGCCCGACCACGCCACGCCCGACCTCATGGAGGCCACCTAGCATGAACGTGACGATCCTTGCCTCCGGGCACAGACGAGGAGCGAGCGCCATGACCATCACCCCGGACAACGCGCGGCACGGCGCCTCCCACTCCTACCGAGCCATGCGGGACTTCGTTCAGTCGATGGACGACACCCTCCCCGGCAAGTTCGAGATCACCAAGGAAGGGATCGTTCACGACATGATGGCGCCCGTCGGCCCGCACGAGCTGACCACGCTGCATCTCCGGAAGCGCCTTGAGAAAGTCATGCCGGAAGAGCTGGTCGCTCACACAGGGACGCCTGACGTAGAGGCAGAACCCGAAGGCATCATGCGCCACCCCGACGTCATGGTGATCGCCTGGGCGGACATGGACGTCCCGGGCACCTTCGACCCGCGGACGCTCGTCGCCGCTATCGAAGTCGTGTCCCGCTCCAACCCCGACAACGACTGGGTCGGCAAGGTCCGCGACTACCCCCTGCTCGGCATCCCCGTCTACGCCGTCTTCGACCCACGCAGCGGCACCGGCGCCGTACTCACCGACATCCACGCCACCCCGGACGGCCCGCGCTACGCCACACGCAAGGACTTCGTCTACGGCGAGGACGTCACCGTCGCCGACTGGACCATCTCCACGGAGAACCTGCCCCGTTACCCGGACAAGGGCTGAGGGCGACGCCCGTCACCTCCCCGCCGCAAGCCCCTCCCGCAGCGTCCCGTACGCCGGCTTCCGCCCGTACTCCTCGTCCATCGGAGTCGCCGAGCCCTGGCCCTCGAAGACGCCCGGCACCCAGGAGTACTTGTCCGTGAAGCCCCACACGGTGAAGGACCCGCAGCTCCGGGCGCCCAGACAGGCGTCCAGCAGCCGCCGGTAGTACTCCGCCTGGGTCGCGAGCTTGTCGGAATCGGTCGGCAGGATCATCCGCACGTCCACCTCCGTGAACGCCGTCCGCATCCCCAGCGCCTCGAAGCGGGCCAGGTTCTCCGCGACCTGCCCCGGGAAGCCGTACTGGATCGCGAGGTGTCCCTGCGCGCCGAACCCCTGCACCGGTACGCCCTCCGCGCGCAACCGCTTCGCCAGTTCGTAGTACGCCGTGGACTTCGCGTTGACGCCCTCCACGTTGTAGTCGTTGAGGAAGAGCTTCGCCTTCGGGTCGGCGGCGTGGGCCCAGCGGAACGCGTCCGCGATGTACGACGGGCCCAGCTCACGCAGCCAGATGGAGTTCCGCAGGCTGCCGTCCTCCTCGAAGACCTCGTTGACCACGTCCCACTGCTGGATCCTGCCCTTGTACCGCTTCACCTCGGTGGTGATGTGCTTGCGCAGGATCCCCCTCAGCTCCGCCGCGCCGATCGAGCCGTCCGCCACCCCGGCCGTCAGCCAGCCCGGCAGTTGGCTGTGCCAGACCAGCGTGTGCCCGCGCACCACCTGCCCGTTCGCCCGCGCGAAACGGACCAGGTCGTCGGCGGCCTTCCAGTCGTACTCACCTCGCCGCGGCTCCACCGACTCCCACTTCATGACGTTCTCGGCGGTCACCGAGTTGAACTCGCGTGCGGTTGTTCTGCGGTACGTCCGGTCGTCCGCGAGGGCCGCCATGTCGACGGCCGTGCCGACACGGACACCCGCCCGGTCGGCGAGCGTCCGCAGCGACGGGCCGGAATGAGGGCCGTGCGCCGAGGCCGGCTGCACGGCCACCGCCGTGGACAGCAACGCCCCGGCGACCACCCCGAGCGCGGGCAGGCGAAAGCGGTTCAGGTACGTCATCCTCAGGTCCCTTCTCAGATCCGGCGGCTCTCCAGCGGCCCCAGATACGTCGGCGTCAACCCACCCGTGTCGATCACCAGGCGCTGCACCACCACCGTCGGGTCGACCATCCAGAACGTCAGCCGGTGCACCCCGGGCCCCGCGACCGCGTGCCGGGTCACCGTCACGTTGACGTTGTCCGAGGTGTTGCGCGCCCACTGCTTGTTCATGACCCCGTCGTCGGCCCCGTTGACGGCGTTGATGTCGACGACCTGGGGTTCCCCGCCGTCGAACGACACCCCGTACCGCAGACCACCCGTCGCGAGCGTCGGATTCCTCGGCGACAGGTACGCCCGGACCGTCACCTCCTCCACGGCCGACACGAGACTGACCTCGTACTCCAGACGCGGCCCGGCGCCGCCCGGTGTCTGCCGGGGCGCCGTCACGGGCCACGGCGTCACCCCCGCCCCCGTACGCCCGATCCGCTCGATCCGGCGCCAGCGCACCCGTCCGTCGGCCGACCCCACCGCCCGCGCGTAGTGCTCCGCGTCGATCGCCACATAGCCGCCCGCCTCGACGAACCCGCGCAGCCCCCGGACCTCCCTCGCCGACGGTTTCTCCGCGACGGCCTTCACCGTGACCGAGGCCCCCGCCCCGCTCACCGTCAACGCCCCCTCCACGCG
>NZ_JARGEE010000697.1:0-2842 GCF_033794485.1 Streptomyces sp. MB09-02B | reverse complement strand
CCCCAACGCCGTCGGCCGCGAACCCCACCGCACCACCCACCGACCCGGCACCACCCCGAGGCAAGGAGAGGAGACCGAGCAGCCATGCGTATCGCATTCCTGACAGCACCCGAGGGTGTCGAGCAGATCGAGCTGACCGAGCCCTGGCAGGCGGCGGAGAGCGCCGGTCACGAACCCGTCCTGGTGTCGACGAAGCCCGGCCGCATCCAGGCCTTCGACCATCTCGACAAGGCGGACACGTTCGCCGTGGACGCCGTGGTGGGCGAGGCTCCGGCCGAGTCGTTCGACGCGCTGGTCCTGCCCGGCGGGGTGGCCAACCCGGACTTCCTGCGCATGGACGACAAGGCGGTCTCGTTCGTCCGGTCGTTCTTCGACCGGGGCCGTCCCGTCGCGGCGATCTGTCACGCGCCGTGGACGCTGGTGGAGGCGGACGTGGTGCGCGGCCGGGTCCTGACCTCGTGGCCGAGTCTGCGCACGGACATCCGCAACGCGGGCGGCACCTGGGTGGACGAGCAGGTGAAGATCTGCGACCACGGCGCCGGCAAGCTCGTCACCAGCCGCAAACCGGACGACCTCAAGGCCTTCTGCGAGGCGTTCCTCGACGTGTTCTCCCAGGAGGCCGCCTGATGAGCTCGCCCATGGACCGCAAGCGGGAGCAGCGCGAGGCGGCCCACCCGGTCGACCCCGCGTCGGGCCCGCTCACCACCGACCAGGGCGTGGCCGTCGACCACACCGACGACTCACTGACCGTCGGTGAGCGCGGGCCGACCCTGATGGAGGACTTCCACTTCCGGGAGAAGCTCACCCACTTCGACCACGAGCGGATCCCGGAGCGGGTGGTCCACGCCCGGGGCGCGGGAGCCTACGGGTACTTCGAACCGTACGAGTCCTGCGCGGAGTTCACCCGTGCCGCGTTCCTCCAGGACCCCTCGGTCCGCACCCCCGTCTTCGTACGGTTCTCGACCGTGCAGGGGCCGCGCGGCTCGGCGGACACCGTGCGGGACGTACGTGGCTTCGCGACCAAGTTCTATACCTCGGAGGGCAATTACGACCTGGTCGGGAACAACTTCCCGGTCTTCTTCATCCAGGACGGGATCAAGTTCCCCGACTTCGTGCACGCGGTGAAGCCGGAGCCGCACAACGACATCCCGACGGGCGCGTCCGCGCACGACACGCTCTGGGACTTCGTGTCGCTCCAGCCGGAGACGCTGCACGCGATCATGTGGCTGATGTCCGACCGGGCGATCCCGCGCAGCTACCGCATGATGCAGGGCTTCGGCGTGCACACCTTCCGTTTCGTGACCGCCGACGGGCGGGGCACGTTCGTGAAGTTCCACTGGAAGCCGAAGCTGGGCACGCACTCGCTGGTGTGGGACGAGGCGCAGGAGTGCCAGGGCCGGGACCCTGACTTCAACCGCCGGGACCTGTGGGACGCCATCGAGGCCGGCGAGTTCCCGGAGTGGGAGCTGGGCGTCCAACTGGTGCCGGAGGAGGACGAGTTCGCCTTCGACTTCGATCTGCTCGACGCCACGAAGCTCATCCCCGAGGAGCAGGTGCCGGTGCGGCCGATCGGCCGTATGGTGCTGGACCGCAACCCCGAGAACTTCTTCGCGGAGACGGAACAGGTCGCCTTCCACACCGCGAACGTCGTCCCGGGCATCGACTTCACCAACGACCCGCTCCTCCAGGCCCGTAACTTCTCCTACCTGGACACCCAGTTGATCCGACTCGGCGGACCCAACTTCAGCCAGCTGCCGGTGAACCGCCCCGTGGCCCCGGTGCGCACCAACCACCGCGACGGCTATCACCAGTCGGCGATCCACCGCGGCACGAACTACTTCCCGAACTCCCTCGGCGGGGGCTGCCCGGCCCACGCGGGCGCCGACCCGCACGCCTACACGCACCTCGCCGAGCGCGTCGACGGCGCCAAGATCCGCCGCCGCAGCGAGAGTTTCAAGGACCACCACAGCCAGCCGGCCATGTTCTGGAACAGCATGGCCCCCTGGGAGAAGCAGCACATCGTGGACGCCTTCCGCTTCGAGCTGGGTAAGGTCGGCGCCCTCTCCGTCCGCGCCCGCACGGTGGAGCAACTGACCAAGGTGGACCCGGAGTTGGCGGCCGAGGTGGCGAAGGGCATCGGTGTGCCCGTCCCGTCGGACGCCGTGCCGGTGGCATACAAGTCCACCTCTCCGGCCCTCAGCCTGGAGGCGCAGCGCGGCCCCGGTTCCCTCCGCACCCGGCAGATCGCCGTGCTGGTGGCGGACGGGGTGGACGCCGAGCAGGTGACGAGCCTGCGGGAGGCCCTGGCCGCCGAGGGCGCCGTCGTCGAGGCCCTGGCCGCCCAGGACGGCACGGTACGCGGGGCGGACGGCGCCGAGTACACCGTTGATCGGGCCCTGCCGACGGTGGCGTCGGTCCTGTACGACGCGGTCCTGCTGCCCGGCGGTCCCGTCGCCACACCGTCCCCGTCGACCGACCCCGACGCCATGCGCTTCGTCCGCGACGCCTACCGCCACGGCAAACCGATCGGTGCCCTCGGCTCCGGCGTCGGCATCCTCGCCGCGCTCCAGCCCGAGGGGGTCCGCCTCTCCTCCGAGTTCCACCACGTGGTCGCCGACCGTGGCGTGGTCACGGACACGGCCCAGGGCACCGCGAGCGACGACTTCACCAGGGAGTTCATCACGGCGATAGCGGCCCACCGCCACTGGGACCGCCCACCGACCCGCTGCTGAACACGATGGGGCGCCCCTTGCGACAAGGGGCGCCCCTCTGCTTTCAGGGGCGCGGGGAACTGCGCGATCAGCCACGACGCACCCGCACCCCGCGACGTACACACCACCCC
>NZ_JARGEE010000696.1:0-2859 GCF_033794485.1 Streptomyces sp. MB09-02B | reverse complement strand
GCCGTACGCGTACGGGGGCTGCGGCGGGCCTACGGGGAGGTCGTCGCCCTCGACGGGGTGGATCTGGACTTCGGGGCGGGGACCTTCACCGCGGTGATGGGGCCGTCGGGGTCGGGGAAGTCGACGCTGTTGCAGTGCGCGGCGGGGCTCGACCGGCCGTCGGGCGGAACGGTCCGGGTCGACGGTGTGGAGCTGGCCGGGCTGAGCGAGCGGCGGCTGACCCTGCTGCGCCGGGACCGGATCGGTTTCGTCTTCCAGGCCTTCAACCTCCTCCCCTCCCTGACCGCCGCGCAGAACGTCGCCCTGCCGTTGCGGCTCGCCGGGCGGCGCCCCTCGCGGGGTTCGGTGCGCGAGGCGCTGGCCCGGGTGGGGCTGGCCGAGCGGGCCGGACACCGCCCCGCGCAGTTGTCCGGCGGACAGCAGCAGCGGGTCGCCCTGGCGCGCGCGCTGATCACCCGCCCCGCCGTGCTCTTCGGGGACGAGCCCACCGGGGCGCTGGACACCACGACCAGCCGTGAAGTGCTGCGCCTGTTGCGGGAGTTGGTGGACCGGGAGGGGCAGACCACGGTCATGGTCACCCATGACCCGGTGGCCGCGTCGTACGCGGACCGGGTGGTGTTCCTGGTCGACGGGCGGGTGAGCGGGGAACTGGTCCGGCCGTCGGTCGAGGCGGTGGCCGCGCGTATGGCGGGGCTGGAGCGGGTGGCGGACGGCGGCACCTTCGGAGGTGTGACGTGCTGACTCTGTCGTCGTTGCGTACGCGGTGGGCCGCGTTGCTCGGGTCGTTCGTCGCCGTGATGGTGGGGGTCGGGGTGCTGACGGCCATGGGGCTGGGGCTCGCGGCGTCACTTGATCCGCCCGCGCGTGCGCCGGAGCGTTTCGGCTCCTCCCCCGTCGTGGTGGCGGGCCTGGACAGACTCACGGTGGAGGTGCGGCGGGGGCCGGGCACGGCCCGGGTGTCGCAGGAGCTGGCCCATCCACACCCTGTGGACAAACGGTTGCTGACGGAGTTGCGGAAGCTGGGGCCGGTGACGACGGGCACCGGCGGGGCGGACGCGACCGGGGGCGACGCCGTCGCAGCGGACGCGGCCGGCGTCGACTCGGCCGGCGTCGACGCGGTCGGGGTGGACGCGCCCGTGGCCGAGGTGCGGGCGGTCGTCGGGGAGCGGGCGCGGGTGCTGACCGGTGACGCCCGGCGGCAGGTGGATCCGTCCCACGAGCGGGACGCCCAGGCGCTGGTCGCCGTGAACTCGCTGCTGGGGACGGCCGGCGGGGTCGCCGCGTTCGTGTCGGTGTTCGTGACGGCGTCCACGTTCGCGTTCGTGGTGGCGCTGCGCAGACGGGAGTTCGGGCTGCTGCGGATGGCGGGCGCGACCGCGGGTCAGGTACGGCGGATGCTGCTCGGCGAGGCCGTGGCGGTGGGGCTCGTGGCGTCCGGCGCCGGGTGTGCGCTGGGGGCGTGGGGGGCGCCGCTGCTCGTACGGGAGTTGGTGGACGGTGGGGTCGCGCCGACGTGGTTCGCGGTGCCGGGCACGGTGGTGTGGCCGTATCACCTGGCCTTCTGGACGGGGGTTTCGGTGGCCCTCGCGGGGGCCTGGGTGGCGGCGCGGCGGGCCGGGCGGATCGGGCCCGTGGAGGCGTTGCGCGACGCGTCCGTGGACACGGGGGTGCTGCCGCCGTCCCGCCGGGTGATCGGTTCGCTTCTGCTGGTGGGTGGACTGGGGCTGCTGGCCTGGAAGGTGGGGACGGACCCCGCCGAGCTGCTGAAGCGGAAGACGTACACGACCCAGCCGATGCTGCTGATCACGGCGGTGGCCGCGCTCGCGCCGCTGCTCGTGCGGCCGGTCGTCCGGCTGGTGGGTGCGGTGCTGCCCGGGGCCGCCGGGCTGCTGATCCGGGAGAACGCGGCCACGTCCGTACGCCGCACCGCGGCCGTCGCCGCTCCGGTGCTCGTGACCGTCGCGCTGGCCGGGTCGCTGCTGGGGGCCGCCGGGACGGTGGCCGGCGCGAAGGGCGTGGAGGCGGAGGCGCGGACCGGGGCGGACTTCGTCATCACGGGTGACGGGGGCCCGGGGCTGCGGGACGAGGCGGTGCGGGGTGCCGTCGGGGGCGGGGCGACGGTGGTCGGGTCGGCTTCCACCGCCGTGTACGTCGTGGAGGAGGGGACCGCGTTGGTGCGGTCCGAGGCGCAGGCGGTGACGGACGCGGCGGACCTCGCGACGGTGTCGCGGTTGCCGGTGGTCGCCGGGGACGTGCGGGATCTCGACGACCGGTCGATCGTCGTGAACGAGGAGTGGGAGCGGCACGAGGTCGGGCAGAGCGTGCGGGTGTGGCTCGGGGACGGGCGGCCGGTACGGCTGCGGATCGCGGCGGTGCTCGCGGAGGGCACCGGGGACAACGGGGCGTACGTGACGGCCGCGAACGCGGGTGGAGCGATGGTGGACCGGGTCGACGTGCGGGTCGCTCCGCGCGGGGGCGAGGTGGAGCGGGCGGGGGTGGCTGCGGCGCTCGAAGGGGCGCGGTCGGAGCGGGCCGGCTGGACGGTGCGGACGGCCGAGGAGTGGCTCGACGCGAACCGGCCCGGCACCAAGGCGCACACCCGGCTCGGGTTTCTCGTGGTGCTGGGGATCGCGCTCGTGTACGCGGGGATCTCGCTGGCCGGGACGTTGCTGATGGCCACGTCGGGGCGGGGCGCGGAGCTGCGGTCACTGCGGCTGGCCGGGGCGACGCGGGGTCAGGTGCGGGTCGTCGTGGTGGGTGAGGCGCTGGTGGCGGTCGCGGTGGGCGTACTGCTGGGGGCCGCGGTCACGGCCGTGAACCTCGCCGGGGTGGCGGGGGCGTTGGGAATGTTGTCGGCGC
>NZ_JARGEE010000695.1:0-2859 GCF_033794485.1 Streptomyces sp. MB09-02B | reverse complement strand
CGTCTGAACCGTCTCACCACTCCCGCACCCGCCGCCCCCCGCAGCAGCCGCAGGGCACGGGGCGCCGGGTGCGGGAGTGGTGAGACGGTTCAGACGGTTCACGGCCGCCGCACGGGACGCCTGCGGCCGCGCTGCCCTGCGACGGCCTAACGCCCTTCGGCGGTACGGGTGGTGAGGTCCTCGTCCGTGATGGCGCGGACCACCCGGCACGGTGTGCCGAGCGCGACGGTCATCGGCGGGATGTCGCGGCTGACGACGCTGCCGGCGCCGATCACCGACCCGTAGCCGATGCGGACGCCGGGCAGGACGACCACGTTGCTGCCGATCCACACCTTGTCCTCGATCACGATCGGTTCGGAGAACCGCCCGAAGTCGGCGCGGCGCGAGGGGTGCACGGGGTGCCCCGTCGTGGTCAGCGTCACGCTGGGCGCGATCATGACATCGTTGCCTATGTGGATGTCCACGTCGTCGACGAACGTCAGGTTCACGTTCCCGAAGAAGTCGTCACCGATGTGGACGTTGCTGCCGAAGCCCGCGTGGAACGGCGGCAGCAGCACCGTGCGTTCACCGATCGACCCGAAGATCTCGACGAGCAGCGCGCGACGCCTCTCCGCCTCACCCGGTGGGGTCTGGTTGTACGCGAAGATCTGGTCCGTACGCCGTCGAGGCGCCTGGAAGGCCGCCTCGGACTCGGTGTAGAAGAGGCCCTCGGCGATCCGGGCCAGTACTTCTTCCTCATGAGAACCCGACACCGCGGGACACTCCCTTTCCTCGACGTGCTGTCGCTACCGACTTCCTCGACATGCTGTCGCTACCGACTTCCCCGACGTGCTGTCGCTACCGACGCGGCTCGGGCAGGAGCCGGGGCGTCACTCGTTCCTCCACCGCCGTGTCGCCCTCGCGCCGGACCAGGTACGCCCCCTTGCCCGGGAGTTCGGCGACCGCCTCCACCAGGCGTGTGCCCCGGTAGACGAGCCCGACCCCGTCGTCCGTGCAGTGGGTCTCCGGCAGTGTGCCGTCGGCGACGAGGCGGTGCACCAGGGGCCGCCGCCCCTCGTCGCTGTCGTAGTGGACGCCGTTGCCGTACGGGAGGTACGCCAACGCGTCCGTCACCGGGCGGAGCCGGGGACCGAAGGAGTCCGTCGTCCCGCCCCGGAACCAGCAGATGGAGCCCGCGCTGACGCCGCTCAGGACGACGCCGGACCGCCAGGCGCGGCGGAGTATCCGGTCGAGGCCGTGCACGCGCCAGACGGCCAGCAGGTTGGCGACCGAACCGCCCATGACCCAGACGACGTCCTGCTCCAGGACCGCCGACTCGATGTCCTCGATGTTGGGCATCGGGAAGAGCGCGAGCGGGGTCAGGTCGAAGCCCGCGACCCGCGCGGCCTCGCTCATGCGCGCGGTCATGTGCTCGGAGTCGCCGATCGCCGTACCGATGTACATGACCTTCGGCCGCCGCCCGTTCACCCCCGACAGCTCCACGGCGTGGTGCACGAGCGAATGGAAGGTCACCCGGGTGCGGTCACCGATGCGGTGGCCGCCCGAGGTCGCGACGATGGTGGGTTCCGGAGCGGTCATGCTCCGGAGGGTAGCCGGAGGGCTTCGAAGGCCTCGTGGAAGGCCGGGAACGTCTTGCGGACGCACCCCGGGTCGTCGAAGGTGATGCCCGGTGTGCGCAGGCCGGTCACGGCGAAGGACATGACGATGCGGTGGTCGCCGTGGGTCCTGATCTCCGTGCCTCGGGGGGTGCCGGGGTGGATCTCGATCCAGTCGGGGCCGGTCGTCACCTCCACGCCCAGTCGGCGTAGGTTCTCCGCGCAGGCCTCCAGGCGGTCGCACTCCTTCACCCGGGTGTTGGCCACGTCCTCGATCCGCACCGGGCCCGAGGCGAACGGGGCGATCGCGGCGAGGGTCGGCATGGTGTCGGAGATGTCCCGCATGTTGACGGTGACACCGCGGAGTTCGCCGGTGCCGGTCACCGTCGTGCGGTCCTCGCCGACCTCCACCCGCGCGCCCATCCGCCGCAGCACCTCCACGAAGCCCAGGTCGCCCTGGAGCGCGCCCGCGCCGAGACCCGGCACGGTCACCTCGCCGCCGGTGAGGGCTGCGGCCGCGAAGAAGTAGCTGGCGGTGGAGGCGTCGGGTTCGATCGGGTAGGTGGTCGCCCGGTAGCCGCCCGGCGGGACGACGTAGGTGTTCCCCTCCCGGCCGACCTCCACGCCGAACGCCCGCATCATCGCGATCGTGATCTCCACGTACGGCACGGAGACCAGGTCGGTGACGGTGACGCGCAGGCCGGTGCGGGTGAGGGGGCCGAGCAGGAGCAGCGCGGTCAGGTACTGGGAGGACTGGCCGGCGTCCAGGACCACCTCGCCGCCGTGGACGCCGTCGGCGGTGACCGTGAGGGGGTGGTGGCCCTCCGCGTCCTCGTGCCGCAGGTCCACGCCGAGGTCGCGCAGGGCGCGGGTGAGCGGCAGGAGGGGGCGGCGGCGCATCTGGGGGGAGGCGTCGAAGCGGTAGGTGCCGTGGCCTGCGGCGGCGAGGGTCGGCAGGAAGCGGGCGGTGGTGGCGCCGTCCCTGCAGTACACGTCGGCCTCCGTGACGGCGGGGCCCTGGGGGCGGCCGTCGACCTGCCAGGTGTCCGGGGTACGGCCGACGCGGTAACCGAGGCGGACCAGGCCCTCCGCGAAGCCCTCCGTGTCGTCGGACCGGAGGGGGCGTACGAGGGTGGTGACGCCGTCGGCCGCCGCGGCGAGGAAGAGGGCGCGGGCGGTGAGGGACTTGGAACCGGGGATGTCGACGGTCGGCATGCGGGTCATGGTGAACCGTGGGGTGGGGTGGGTGCGGATGTGTCCGGGT
>NZ_JARGEE010000694.1:0-2866 GCF_033794485.1 Streptomyces sp. MB09-02B | reverse complement strand
CCCCGCAATCGCCCCACCCCGGACGCGTGGGGCGCGAGGCTGGTTACAGCTCGGAGGACCCGCAGGGAGCGGCACGCCCCGCCCGTGCTGGCGACGCAGCCGCAGCCGCGCGCCGAGTGGTTCCCGCCCGACCCGTGGGAGCACACGGGGGCCATGGTCCGCCCCTACGTCGGCCCACTGGGCGGCACCTCGCAGACGCACCGGACAGGCGCCCAGGGCGCCCCCTGGGGGAGTGCCCAGTGATGACCATCGCTGTGTACCGGATCGATCCGCAGACGGGCGCCCGGACCCTCGTACGCGCCGAGCACACCGTGCAGCCGTCGAGCGTGCCGGATCTCTCCAGCGGATACCCGCCGTGCGGGTGCCCGCGCCACAGGGGCAGCGACCAGCGCGCGAACAGACTCCGCGCCTTGCTGGCCGAAGCAAACCGACGTAGCAGGGGAGCACTGTGACTCGCTCGATCATCAGGGCCGCTGAGTGGACGCTAGGGCCGGAAACCGCCCAGGGCGCAACGCAGGGCATCTACTCCGCCGAGTGCATCACGTGCGGGGCGCAAGCGCAGCCAACTGACAATGAGCGCTTGCCAGTTGAGGTCTGGGCCCTAAAACACACGGGCCTGAATCCGACGCACCGTCAGTTCAAGGCGACGGCGGAAACCTTCTGGCGAGTCACGCCGAGCGAGGGCAACCCGTACGCCGAGAGCGACCCCCAGGGCGCCATACAGGGCGCGTAGCACCACCCCCCGATGGCTGCCGCTTCCGGGGCGCTGCGAGGCGCAAGGGCAGCAACGCATGACCCCCGTCCCGCATCCCCCGTCGGGACGGGTGCAGCGCCCCCGACTACGTGAGCAAGGGCCGTAGTCGGGGGCGCTTTGCCGTGGCAGTGGTTACGTCTTCGCTACGTCTGCCCTCGGGCACACGGACGAACAGCAGCCTCGGGCCACCTGCCGGATCCGCGATCAGCGCCTCCGGGTCACCGGGCTTGTCGTCGTCGGCCAGCGGCCGGCCGAGCAGTTCGCTCCAGAAGAGACCGAGGTCGTACGGGTCGCCGGTGCAGTCGAAGGTGAGGCTGTGGATGGTGGGGGGCGTCAAGCTCAACTGATATCTCCGTGTGAGTCGGTAAGCGGGTGCGTCAGGTGCGTCAGGCAACTCGGTGAGGCGGGTGATTCAGCGGTTCGGGGTCGGTCCGGGATTGTTGTTGTTCGGCGGTTGGTTCGCGGGAGGGCGGTTGGGAACCGCCGGGAGGCCCGGGGTCCGGTGCGGCCCCGGGGTCCCGGGAGTGCCCGGCGTACGGCTCGCGGACCCGCCGTGCGACCTCATCGTCGCCGCCGAGGAGACACCGGGTCCTGCGGCCGCCCCCGATGCCAGCTGCCGGAGTGCCGTTCGCAGGCGGTTCAGCCGGTCCGCCACCGACGGGTGGGCGTACGGCTGGGCGGCGGCGACAGCCTCCGAGAGGAGTCCCCGCCAGCGCGGCTGGATCGGCTCGCCCAACTCCTCCGACTTGACCTTGGCGAGCTTCTCCGCGGTGGTGGCGAGCCACTCCGACTCGGCCCGGGTCCACGGACGTTCGCGTTCCGTGCGCAGGGCGGTGTCCGTGCCGGTGGGCCCGGCCCAGTCGCCGTCGGGGCCGAGGGTGTTGCGGTAGAGAGCCGTGCCGTCGCGGCGGTAGACCGTCACCGAGTCCGCGAGCCGCTCCTCGTCGATGACACGGGCGCTGGCGAGGACACCGGGGAACGAGCGGTCGGGGTTCTCCACGAAGCGGGCGCCGCCCTGGGCCAGCCGGTCGGTGTGGTACCGCTCCAGAACCCCCAGCCGGCTCAGCGCGGAGCCTCCGGCGACGAACACCACGTCGATCTCGTACCCGGCCTCACGGAACCGGTCCAGCAGCCGCCGGGTGCGCTCGGGGTCGTCCTGGGCGGTGTCGAACAGCACGTCGAGCCGTCGGTCGACGGCGTCCCCGATCGCGGTCTCCACCCAGGCACGGGCGTCGTGATGGGTGTAGAAACCGGCTGTGGTGTCGTCGGCGCGCAGTAACTCGGCCCATTTGGGGTGCAGTTCGCGGATGCCGTCGCTGGAGATCTTCACGACGTCCCGGTCGCCGACGAGGGCCCGGGCGACATTGGACTTCCCGGAGCCCGGCTGCCCGCCGAGCACGATCACCTTCGGCCGCGCGGCCCCCTCCCCTACCAGCACGGCCGGGGCGATCACCTCCCGGTAGACCTGCCGGTGCCGCTCGGGCGGGAGTGCGTGCCGTAACGGGTCGGGGGACGATGGTTCGGGAGGCGTGCGCCCCGACCCGGGATCCGAAGCCCGCGGCCGAGGCCGAGGCCCCGCTCCGGCCCCCTCGGCTCTCCCCGGCTCCTCCCCCGTCACCGCCCCTCCTCCACGGCCCGCCGGGCCACCGGGCCCAGCTCCTCGACCACGCGCCGCAGCTCCTGCGGGGTCAACCTTCGTACCCGGCGCAGCAGTTCGGCGTACCGTTCGCTCTCCGTCGTCCAGCGCATGACCGCCTCCGGGTCCGGCTCGGCCGCCTCCCGGGCCAGCCGCAGCCGCTCCGCGGCCCAGCCGGCCAGCAGGCCGAGGATGCCCTCGGCGGAGTCCAGGTCCCGGGCGGACTGCTCGGAGAGTACGGAGAGGTCGTGGCTGCGCAGGTCATCGGGCTCGGGCATGTACGGATCACTCCTCGATGACGCGTGTACGGCGTATGGGGCGGGCAGCCTCTTGCGCCCCGGCCCTCTCTTCCACCACGCCGGTGTCTCCGTTCACGGTTCCGCCACCGACCAGGGTCCCGTCACCTACCGCGCCGCAACCGAATTCACCGGCGGCGCCGCCTCCGGCCCGGGCTCCTCCTCAGCCCACCGCCCGCA
>NZ_JARGEE010000693.1:0-2866 GCF_033794485.1 Streptomyces sp. MB09-02B | reverse complement strand
GGGGACGACTCGGTCTTCGGGGTGTCGTCGGCGGGCGGGTTCTCGTCCGCAGGGGGGTTCTCGTCGGCCGGCGGCTGCTCGTCGGCCGGCGGGTTCTCCTCGGCGGGCGGCTGGTCGCCCGCGGGGGGCTGCTCCTCCGCCGGCGGGTTCTCCTCGGCCGGCGGCTGCTCGTCGGCCGTGCAGTCCTTCGTGCCGCCGTTCCAGGCCGCGATCAGCTTGTCCTTGATGACCGGGCGGTCGGGGCCCTTGGGGACGTCGCCGTGCTCGAAGCCGTCGTTCTCGTCGAGCTTGCCGTCGAACTTCACGGCGCCCCGGTAGAGGTCGATCTGGGCGTAGCAGCCCGCGTCGGGGACGGCGATGTCGAGGGAGTCCGTCGCGCCCTTCTTGACCGTGACCGTGTCGAAGTCGACGAAGACCTGCTCGCCGGAGGTGGCGAAGGTCGGGCCGTGGGCCAGGTAGGACGCGAGGGAGACCGTGCAGGTCGTGGCGTCGGCGGCGGCGCGGACCTTGATGTGGACCTTGCCGTCGTCGGTGGGCTTGAGGTTCTGGTCGTCGAGCTTGACCCAGTCGGCGAACGTCACGCCGTCCAGCGAGAACTCGCAGCGGTCGGTCTCGGTGGCCGTGCCCGCGCCCTGGCCGGGGGCGTAGCTCTTCTTGCCCCAGCCGTCGCCGCCGCCGGGTGTGTCATGGGCGAACGCCGGGCCGGAGACCGCCGCGCTCAGCGCAAGAGCGGCGATGCCCGTCCCCACCAGGCGGCTCACGATGACACGTCTCGCTATGGACATGCGGATCCCATTCTCGAACTCGGAACGTCGGTACGTACGAGGCCCCTGGGCGCGGCGGCAGCACGGCAGCACGAGGCTGCCGGAGGTCGCGCCGGGGGTGAGTGGTCGAAGAAAACACCGGGCTCAGGGGTCACTTGAGCCACAGGGTGGGGACATCGTTTACCAAGGGGTAGGGGCTGTCAACCTCGGCTAACGCCGACGGAGCTGGGCCTTCGACGGTCCGTCGGGCACCACCACGCCCCGCGCGGGGCACATATGGGACACAAGGGGAATCAGTTCCTCCGGGAAACCACTGGGACACCATGGGGGCCTCATGAGGACCTCATGAGGCCCCCATGAGCACACCAAGACCAGGGCGCCACCGCAAAAGGTTCACCAACTCGCTTACACATACAAGGGAGTTGATCGCGGGCGGATTTGACAAGCCGCCCGTCGCTCCCGAATCTACGTTCATGACATCCATTTTCATTATCGGCGTCAAGGGTGCCGCCGAGAGCGAGCGGGGTGACGGTTCATGCGTGTGGCCTTCGTAGGCAAGGGCGGCAGCGGCAAGACGACGCTCTCCGCGCTCTTCGCCCGGCACCTCGCCCGGTCGGGCGCGCCGCTGGTGGCGATCGACGGTGACATCAACCAGCACCTCGCGCACGCGCTCGGTCTCGACGAGAGGACGAAGTTCGCCGCCCCGCCGCTGAGTTCACGCACCGGCGAGATCAAGGACCTGCTGCGCGGCACCAACCCGCGGATCGTCTCGCGGGAGGCGATGGTCAAGACGACGCCGCCTGGCCGCGGGTCCCGCCTGCTGCGGCTCCTCGGCGACGACGACCTGCACGCCCGGCACGTCGAGCGCGTGGGCGAGGTGCCGCTCATGGTCACCGGCGCCTTCGACGAGAGCGACCTCGGAGTGGCCTGCTACCACTCCAAGCTCGGCGCGGTGGAGCTGTACCTCAACCATCTCGTCGACGGGCCAGGCGAATACGTCGTCGTCGACATGACCGCCGGCGCCGACGCGTTCGCCTCCGGGCTCTTCACCCGGTTCGACATGACCTTCCTGGTCGCGGAACCGACGCGGAAGAGCGTCTCCGTCTACCGGCAGTACCGGGAGCACGCCGCCGAGTTCGGCATCCCGATCGCGGTCGTCGGCAACAAGGTCGCCGACGAGGACGACCTGCTCTTCCTCAAGGAGTACGTCGGCGACGACCTGCTGGCGTACTGCGTGCAGTCGTCGTACGTCCGCGCGCAGGAACAGGGGCGGCCGCAGGGCGAGTTGGAGGCGCACAACCGGCACACGCTGACCCTGCTGAAGGACGCCGTCGACGCCCGCGCGAAGGACTGGGCCACCTTCCAGCGCCACGCCGTCGAGTTCCACCTCCGCAACGCCGCCGCCTGGGCCAACGACGCCACCGGGCACGACCTGGCCGCCCAGGTGGACCCCGAGTTCCACCACGGACCGGAGGCGCTCGCCGCCGGGGCCGCCCCCTCCGTAGTCTCCCTCTGATCAGAACAGGAACATCCATGTCGCTCGACGTCTCCCCGCAGTTGCTCGCCGATGCCGAGAAGGGCGAGGTGCGGGAGCAGGAGTTCGTGGAAACGGTGCGTACGTCGCTGCCGTACGCCTACGAGCTCATCGCCTCGCTCGTCGGTGAGCTGCGGGCGGGAACCGCGCCGTTCGCCGACAACCGGACTCCGCCGCCGTCGGAGAAGGAGCGGGGCCAACTGCTGCGGGCACTGTCCAGCGACGCGATCCGGGGGAGCCTGGAGCGGCACTTCGGTGTGGCCCTCGCCTTCCAGAACTGCCACCGGGTGGCGGTCTTCCCGACGGAGGCGCGCGGCGGCGAGACGTACGCCCGCTTCACGTCGCTCCGGTCGCAGATCCTCAACCAGTCGCCGGAGTTCCGCGACTGCTGACGCCCCGAGTCCGGCCTGAATCGGCCGGCGACCGCCCCCTCCGCACCCCTCCCGCGGAGGGGGCGGTCGCCGGCCGATTCCCGTCCCTTCAACACATCTCCTACAGCACGAGTCAAGCAGAAAACACATATTCCACTTCATGCCTGAAAAAAACAAAAAGGAGAGAAAGAAAGGGG
>NZ_JARGEE010000692.1:0-2879 GCF_033794485.1 Streptomyces sp. MB09-02B | reverse complement strand
AACAAAATCGGGATACGAGTTTTCTCCCTGTCTCGGGGGCTCGGAGATGGGTATAAGGGACAGCTCCAACGTCTCCGCCAGTACCCGCGCCGCCCGTTCCACGTCAGTGAAGCTGACGTACAGCGGGGTGAAACCGAAGCGGAGGACGTCGGGGTGGCGGAAGTCGCCTATGACGTTCTGGGCAATGAGGCGCTTCATGATGTCGCCGGCGTCGTCACAGCGCAGCGCGACCTGGCTGCCGCGTTCCGCGTGGGCGGTCGGCGTGAGGGACTCGACGCGGCCGTCGGGGACGTAGGCCGCCACACAGCGCAGGAAGAAGTCCGTCAGGGCGAGGGACTTCGCGCGGACCGACTCGATCATCGCCGCGGCCTCACCGGCCGGGCCCGCGTCCCCCCCGCCGTCCCAGCCGTACCAGACGTCCAGCGCCGTCTCCAGGGCCAGCATGGACAGGATGTCGGGCGTCCCGACCCTCCCCCGTACCGCGCCCGGTGCGGCCTCGTACGCGGGGCGCATGGCGAAGGGGGCGGTGGGGGAGGTCCAGCCCGGGAGGGGAGAGTCGAAGCGGGGCTGGAGGTCCCGGCGGACGTAGAGGTACGCCGGGGAGCCGGGGCCGCCGTTGAGGTACTTGTAGGTGCAGCCGACCGCCAGGTCGACCCCGTGTGCGTCGAGGCCGACGGGAAGCGCGCCCGCGCTGTGGCAGAGGTCCCAGACGGCGTAGGCGCCGGCCTCGTGGATCGCCGCCGTCAGACCGGGGAGGTCGTGGAGGCGGCCCGTGCGGTAGTCCACGTGGTTGAGCAGGACGGCGGCCGTACGGTCGCTCAGCGCGGCCGGGACCTCCGCCGGGGTCACCGGACGGAGCGTGCGGCCGGTCATACGGGCCGCGGACTCGGCCATGTAGCCGTCGGTGGGGAACGTCGTCGCGTCGACCAGGATCTCGTCACGCCGCCCCGCACCGTCCTCCTCGGCCATCCGGACCGCCGCCACGACCGCCTTGAAGACGTTCACGCTGGTGGAGTCGCCGACCACGATCTGGCCGGGCGCCGCGCCCACCAGCGGGGCTATGCGGTCGCCGATGCGTTCGGGCGCGGTCCACCAGCCGCTCTCGTCCCAGGAACGGATGCGCAGCTCGCCCCACTCGCGGTACACGACGTCCGCGACCCGACCGGGGACCGCCACCGGCAGCGCGCCGAGCGAGTTGCCGTCGAGGTACACCACGTCGTCGAGGACGAAACGGCTGCGCAGGCACGCCAGTTCGTCGGCCGCGTCCAACTCCCGTGCCAGGGAGGCCAGTTCAGCGCTGAGCGCGGTCGGTTCAGACATGGGAGCGCGCCGTCCACAGCTCGGGGAAGACGTTCTTGCGGGCGCGCTTCTCCAGCCAGGCCACCCCGGCGGAGCCGCCCGTGCCGGCCTTGGAGCCCATCGCGCGGCGCGTGGCGACGAGGTGGTCGTTGCGCCAGCGCCAGACGAGTTCGGCGACGTCGGTCAACGCCTCGCCGAGGCGGGCGAGTTCGTGGTCCGGGTCGCCGGAGTACAGCGCGGTCCACGCCTCCTCGACCTCGGGGGACGGCTCGTAGCGCTGGGAGACGTCACGGTGTACGACGGACTCGGGGATCGCGTGGCCGCGCCGGGCCAGGAGCCGCAGGACCTCGTCGTAGAGGCTCGGCTCGTGCAGTGCCTTCTCCAGCTCGGCGTGGACGCGCGGGGCGCCCCGGTGCGGGACGAGCATGGACGCGGACTTCTCGCCGAGCAGGAACTCCATGCGCCGGTACATCGCCGACTGGAAGCCGGAGCCCTCGCCGAGGGCGGCGCGGTAGGAGTTGAACTGGGCGGGGGTGAGCTGGGCGAGCGGGCGCCAGGAGGCGTTCAGGGCCTCCAGTTCGCGGACGGAACGCTTCAGCGCGTCCCTGGCCCGCGCCACGTCGTCGTTCCGGATCGCGGTGGTCGCGGTCTCCCACTCGTGCACGATGACGGTGAACCACAACTCCATGACCTGGGTCGTCACCAGGAAGACCATCTCGCCGGGGTCGTCGGAGAGGGGGTGCTGGAGGTGGGTCAGGACGTCCGCCTGGACGTAGTCCTCGTACGGGGTCGTGCCCTGGAAGTCGAGATGCGGGGTCTCGGGCTCCGAAGCCTCGTGGGGCTGAGCCTGAAGGGACATCGCTGTCTCCTGTTGTGTACTCCGGGTAGCGGTCCGCCCCTGCCGAATTCCGACACGGGGGCCCCGGTCCCCACCGGCATGGTCGGCGATAGCGCCGCGCACCGCAAGGTCCGCCTGGTCACACCGGGCGGACCTGCGGGAATGTGCCGCTGCGGCTCAGCTCAGCGTCTGCGCCGCCGTCGGCGAGGAGTCCTTCAGGAACTGGGAGCAGCGCTCGTACTCCTCCTGCTCGCCGATGTCACCCGCGGCACGGGCGAGGGCGTGCAGGGCGCGCAGGAAGCCACGGTTCGACTCGTGCTCCCAGGGGACGGGGCCGTGGCCCTTCCAGCCGCTGCGGCGCAGGGCGTCCAGACCGCGGTGGTAGCCCGTACGGGCGTAGGCGTACGACTCCACGACACTGCCCCGCTCGTAGGCCTCGTCGGCGAGCTGGGCCCAGGCGAGGGAGGAGGTGGGGTACTTGGCGGCGACGTCGGCCGGGGGTGTGCCGTTCGCGAGGAGTTCGCGGGGCTCCGGGTCGTCGGGGAGTCGTGCGACGGGGCCCGCCCCGTCGCCCTCCGCGGGCGCCACGGCGCCCCCCGCCGCGCCCGCAAGCGCCACCCCCCCGCCCCCCGGCGCACGCCACTACACACCCACGCCCCGCCCTCCGGCTCACCTCGCCTCGAGACGCCGCTAGCGCCGCACATTGAACGCGACTGCTACACACAACAGCCAGAAGAAAAAC
>NZ_JARGEE010000691.1:0-2879 GCF_033794485.1 Streptomyces sp. MB09-02B | reverse complement strand
GCGTGGGGGAGGGCGGCGCGGTCGTCGGGGCCTTCTCGGGTGCCTTCCCGTCGGTCCCGTTCCCGCGCGCGGTCTTGTCCCCGCCACCGGTTCGGTCGCCGTCGTCCTGCTTCGGGGAGCCGTTCGGCGTGGCGGTCCCGTCGATGCGCACGGGCTGGCGCTGGCCGCCGTGCACGTCGACTCCCTGGGCCGTGCAGGCGCCGGCCATGGCGAGTGCCGCGATCGCGGCCACCGATCTCCGCATGTCATTGGTACGCATCGGGGTCCCCGTCGTCTCACGATCGGCCGCGTCCGGTCGTTCTCCCGGACAGGTTGCCCGGACGTGAGCCGTCGCGAACAAACGGGCATGGTTGTGAGCAAGGTCCCAGCCAGGGGCACTCCACCGGACCAACGGCCGCCGCTACAGTCCGTCGCCGAGGCCGTTGTACTGACGAGTAACAAGCGAGCATCCGAGCGACGAACAAGACGGAGGCACACATCATGGCGCGCGAGTCGGAGTCCGGGCTGCCCATCGAGCCGGTGTACGGGCCGGAGGTGCTGGAGGGCTGGGATCCGGCGGAACGGCTGGGCGAGCCGGGCGCGTATCCGTTCACGCGGGGTGTGTATCCGTCGATGTACACGGGGCGTCCCTGGACGATGCGTCAGTACGCGGGCTTCGGCACGGCGGTGGAGTCCAACGCCCGCTACCAGCAGCTGATCGCCAACGGCACGATGGGCCTGTCGGTCGCGTTCGACCTGCCCACCCAGATGGGCCACGACTCCGACGCCCCGATCGCCCACGGTGAGGTCGGCAAGGTGGGTGTCGCGATCGACTCCGTCGAGGACATGCGGGTGCTGTTCGACGGCATCCCGTTGGACAAGGTCTCGACGTCGATGACGATCAACGCGCCGGCCGCCCTGCTGCTCCTGATGTACCAACTGGTCGGCGAGGAGCAGGGCGTACCGGCGGACAGGCTGACGGGCACGATCCAGAACGACGTGCTCAAGGAGTACATCGCGCGCGGGACCTACATCTTCCCGCCCAAGCCCTCGCTGCGGCTGATCGCCGACATCTTCCAGTACTGCAAGGCCGAGATCCCGAAATGGAACACGATCTCGATCTCCGGCTACCACATGGCCGAGGCGGGTGCCTCGCCCGCGCAGGAGATCGCGTTCACCCTGGCCGACGGGATCGAGTACGTCCGCACGGCGGTCGCGGCGGGCATGGACGTGGACGACTTCGCGCCTAGGCTGTCGTTCTTCTTCGTCGCCCGGACGACGATCCTGGAGGAGGTCGCCAAGTTCCGTGCGGCGCGCCGGATCTGGGCGCGGGTGATGCGCGAGGAGTTCGGCGCGAAGAACCCCAAGTCCCTGATGCTGCGTTTCCACACGCAGACGGCCGGGGTGCAGCTGACCGCGCAGCAGCCCGAGGTGAACCTCGTGCGGGTCGCGGTGCAGGGTCTGGCGGCGGTGCTGGGCGGCACCCAGTCGCTGCACACCAACTCCTTCGACGAGGCGATCGCCCTGCCCACCGACAAGAGCGCGCGCCTCGCGCTGCGCACGCAGCAGGTGCTGGCCTACGAGACGGACGTGACGGCGACGGTCGACCCGTTCGCCGGTTCGTACGTCATCGAGAAGATGACCGACGACGTGGAAGCGGCGGCCGTCGAACTGATGCGGAAGGTCGAGGACCTGGGCGGCGCCGTCGCGGCCATCGAGCACGGTTTCCAGAAGGGCGAGATCGAGCGCAGCGCGTACCGCATCGCGCAGGAGACCGACTCCGGGGAACGGGTCGTGGTGGGCGTCAACCGTTTCCAACTGGACGAGGAGGAGCCGTACGAGCCACTGCGGGTGGACCCGGCGATCGAGGCCCAGCAGGCGGAGCGGCTGGCCCGGCTGCGCGCGCAACGCGACCAGTCCGCGGTGGACGCGGCCCTCACCGCCCTGAAGAAGGCCGCCGAGGGCACGGACAACGTCCTCTACCCGATGCGCGAGGCCCTGAAGGCCCGCGCGACGGTCGGCGAGGTGTGCAACGCCCTGCGCGAGGTGTGGGGCACGTACATCCCCAGCGACGCCTTCTGATGTCGGACCCCCGTGCCACACTCCTCCTCATGTTCGGTGTCATCGACCTCCCCACCTACCTGGCGGGCCTCGTCCTGATCGTGCTCCTGCCCGGGCCCAACTCCCTCTACGTGCTGTCCGTGGCCGCCCGGCGCGGGATACGGACCGGGTACCGGGCCGCCGCCGGCGTATGGGTCGGGGACACCGTGCTGATGACGTTGTCGGCGGCGGGGGTGGCCTCGCTGTTGCAGGCCAACGCCGTGCTGTTCGGGATCGTGAAGTACGCGGGCGCCGGCTATCTGTCGTGGCTGGCGGTCGGGATGCTGCGGGCCGCGTGGGGGATGTGGCGCAGCCGCCGGGACCGGGTCGTGGAGGGGCCGGGCGAGGAGATCGCCGAGGGGGAGAGGCCGTTCCGGCGAGCCGTGGTGATCAGTCTGCTGAACCCGAAGGCGATCCTGTTCTTCGTCGCCTTCTTCGTGCAGTTCGTGGACCCGGGATACGCCTACCCGGCGCTCTCCTTCGTGGTCCTCGGCGCCTTCGCCCAGCTCGCCAGCTTCCTCTACCTGAGCGCGCTGATATTCAGCGGCACCAGGCTGGCCGCCACGTTCCGCCGCCGCAAGCGGCTGTCGGCGGGGGCCACCTCGGCGGCGGGAGCCCTGTTCCTCGGGTTCGCGGTCAAGCTGTCACTGGCGAGCAGCGCGTAGGCGGACTGCCCTCCTGATCGCCCGCGTCACCACCGGCGGCAGCAGGTCCACGGCCAGCCTGCGGGCCGTGCTGCGGGGCGGGCGGCGCCGGGCCGGGGGCCGGGGTGCGGCCGCCGCCGGGGCGGGGGCCGGCGG
>NZ_JARGEE010000690.1:0-2910 GCF_033794485.1 Streptomyces sp. MB09-02B | reverse complement strand
CACCCTCACGATCCGCCGCTTCCCCCGCGCGTACACCCTCCCCGAGCTCATCGACCTCGGCTCCCTCGACGAGCAGATGCTGATGCTCCTCGCGGCCTTCGTCCGCGCCCGCTTCAACGTGATCGTCAGCGGCGGTACCGGCACCGGAAAGACGACGCTTCTCAACGCCCTCTCCGGCCTGATTCCACCCCGCGAACGCATCATCACCATCGAGGACTCCGCCGAACTCCAACTCCAGCAGGAACACGTCATCCGCCTGGAGTCACGGCCCCCCAACATCGAGGGCAAGGGCCAGATCACCATCCGCGACCTGGTCCGCAACTCCCTCCGGATGCGCCCCGACCGCATCATCGTCGGTGAGGTCCGCGGCGGTGAGACCCTCGACATGCTCCAGGCCATGTCGACCGGCCACGACGGCTCCCTCGCCACGGTCCACGCCAACTCCGCCGAGGACGCCCTCATGAGGCTCCAGACCCTCGGCTCGATGTCCGAGGTTCTCATCCCCTTCGAGGCCCTCAAAGACCAGATCAACTCGGCGGTGGACGTGGTCGTCCAGCTCACCCGCTTCGCCGACGGCTCCCGCAAGGTCACCGAGATCGCCCTGCTCGTCTCGCACGGCCGCGAACAGTTCCGGATCGCCACCGTCTCCCGTTTCGCCCCCGACCCGCTCGGCGCCGACCGTGTCGTCCACGGCCGCTTCGAGCACCTGCCGATACCCCGCTCCGTCGTGGAGAAGCTGTACGTGGCCAACGAGCCGCTGCCTCCCGCGTACGGCGTGGCCGAGGCCGTCGACCCGCTCAACACCCGCCAGGCCATCGGATAGCCGAGAGCCCCGAGGAGGTAGGACCCGACCATGGCGACAACCGACAGCACCACCCTGCTGGCCCTGGGCGCCACCGTCCTCTGCGGCACCCTCGCCGTCGCGGGCGCGCACGTGTACGTCTCCGGCCGGGCCCAGCGCCAGGCCCTCGTCGACCGGCTGGCGGGCCAGCAGGGCGGCCCCCTCCGCACGGCGTCCGGCCGGGTGCGGCGCTTCACGGCCGTCGACCGCCGTCTGCGCCGCACCCGCCTGGGCCGCGCCATCCACCTCCGGCTGACCACGACCGGACTGGACCTCACGGCGGGGGAGTTCGCCACCTACGTCGCCCTGCTCGTCGTGGCGCTGTGGCTGGTCGCCGCCGCCACCCTGGCCCCCTTCTTCGGCCCGATCGCGGGCGCGGTGGGCGTGTGGGCGGCCGCCATCTTCCTCAACTGGCAGCGCCAGAAACGCATCGAGGCCTTCATCAACCAACTCCCCGACGTGGCACGCCTCCTGGCCAACGCCACCGCCGCCGGCCTGGCCCTGCGTACGGCCCTGGCGATGGCGGCGGAGGAGCTGGAGGCCCCCGCCGGTGAGGAACTGGCCCGGGTCGCGGACCAGTTGGCGCTCGGCCGCTCGGTCGACGACGCCCTCGGCGAACTCGCCGAACGCCTCCCCTCCCGCGAACTGATCGTCCTCGTCACCACCCTCGTCCTGTCCAACAAGGCGGGCGGCACGGTGGTCAGTTCCCTCCGCAACCTCACCCAGACCCTGGAGGACCGCAAGGAGACCCGCCGCGAGGTCCGCACCATGCTCTCCGAGGTCAACGCGACGGCCTTCACCGTCCCCCTCCTCGGCCTCGGCTCCCTCCTCCTGATCAACTCCTCGAACGACGGGGCCCTGGCCCGGGTGACCGGCTCGCCCCTCGGCCAGCTCCTGGTCCTGATCTCGATCGGCCTCTACACGGTCGGGTTCTTCGTCATCCGCCGCCTCGGCAAGATCGAAGTATGAGAAGGCCCCGGTGACCGACATGACGACCTCGACGCCCGCCTACCTCCCCCTCCTCCTGGCCCTCCTGATGGCGATCTCCGTGGCGGGCGTCCTCCTGGGCATCCGCATGATCCGCGCGGACGCGAAACTCCCCAGCGACCTGGCCCTCGCCCTGGAGGTGGGCGCCACCCGCGTCTCCAGGACGGGTTCGGCGGTCGACCGCCTGGGCATGCGCTTCGCGCCCCTCGTACTGCGCCTCATGGGCCCGCGCCGGGTCGAGGCCAAGCGCCACCGCATCGACATGGCGGGCAACCCGGGCGGCCTCACCCTCAACCGCTACGCCGCCCGCCGGGCCGTCTACGGCTTCTTCGGCGCCTTCATGGGCCTCGTCTTCCTCACCAGCGGACGCCCTCTGTTCGCCGCGTTCACCTTCGCCTTCGGTCTCCTCGCCGCCGACGCGGCGATCTGGCAGGCCGTCCGCGAGCGCAAGGACGTCATCGACCGCACGCTGCCGGACTTCCTGGACGTCCTGGCCGTGGTCGTCTCGGCGGGCCTGGGCTTCCGCCAGGCCCTCGACCGGGTGGCGGAGAAGTACGAGGGCCCCTGGGCCGACGAACTCCGCATCACCCTGCGCCAGATGGACATGGGCGTCAGCCGCCGCCAGGCCTTCGACGAACTCCGCCGCCGCAACTCCTCGGAACAGGTGGCCCAGTTCGTCTCGGCCCTCCAACAGGGGGAGGAACTGGGTTCCCCCATCGCCGAGACCCTGATCCAACTGGCCGCCGACATGCGCCGTACCGACGCGCAGAACGCCCGCCGCCGAGCGGCCCGCACCATCCCCAAGGCCACCCTGGTCACCCTCGTCTTCATGCTCCCGGCCACGATGATCCTCATCGCCACAGGCATGTTCCTGGGCTCGGGCACGAACTTCGGCGAAATCCTGGGCCGCTGATGAACCCCCAAGGCCCTCAGACCGCGCAAGGCCTCTGGCGGACCCGCCTGCGGCTCCTACTTCCATTTTTCTGCGCCCGCCCGTGCCGCTGGGGCGGCACGGGCGGGCGCAGGCGGCGCCTCGCAACCGCCGAGCAGCGGAACCCACCTCCGCCCGCCCCCGGCGAGGG
>NZ_JARGEE010000068.1:0-28855 GCF_033794485.1 Streptomyces sp. MB09-02B | reverse complement strand
CGGCCGCACCCCGCGCGAGTCCACCGGGCGTCCGGAGCTGACCGAGGCCGCGATCGTGGTCTCCGGCGGCCGCGGCGTCAACGGCACCGAGAACTTCGCCGTCATCGAGGCCCTCGCCGACTCCCTCGGCGCGGCCGTCGGCGCCTCCCGCGCCGCGGTGGACGCCGGCTGGTACCCGCACACCAACCAGGTCGGCCAGACCGGCAAGTCCGTCTCCCCGCAGCTGTACATCGCCAACGGCATCTCCGGCGCCATCCAGCACCGCGCCGGCATGCAGACCTCGAAGACCATCGTCGCCGTCAACAAGGACGCCGAGGCCCCGATCTTCGACCTCGTCGACTACGGCGTCGTCGGCGACCTCTTCGACGTCTTCCCCCAGCTCACCGAGGAGATCAACATTGCCGGCTCGTGAACCCGTGGGCCAAACCAGCGCCGGGTGAGGCAGCCGACAGCAACCCGCCACGGTCCTACCACCGCCAGGGACTTCACGCCGAGTTGAACATCGACCGATCAGATGGCACCGACACCCATGCCGTCGGCCGGCGCTGCAGCAGGGTGAGACCGGATCACGGACACCACCCCCTACCTCCTCGACTGGCAAGGCTTCGGTCAGGCGCCTGCCGGATACGACGCCGCCATGTTGCCGGCGTACTCCCTGCTCGCCCCCGGCTTCGCACAGCGCGTGCGGGACACCTTCCTGGTACTCCAGACGGAACCCGGACGCATCGCACAGATCATCGCCATCACCGAACTGCTGCAGTCAGCCTCACGCGGAGACCACCCTGAAGTCGTCCCGCGGCTCCGGACGCTCGCCGCAGAACTGGCGTGAGCGGGCAGCAGCCGTAGGGAGGTTGGCCGTCACCCCGGGCCCTGTCCTCTGTTGCATGGCCTTGCGGATTGTCGTTTCGCCCGGAGTGAGACGCACTTCAACCGCGCCTTGAGAGGCTTGCGAAACACCGCATTCATCCAGGAAGGATTCAGGGGTAATTACCCCTGCCTACCGTCCCTCGTCATGGTTACGAGGCGGGAGGTCCGCGAGCAGAGCCCAGGCCCCGCGCCCCGCCTGCGTCCCGCTCCGCCAACGTTGTCATGCGGGACACCTCGTTCCTCGCCCGTCCTTCCGGGTGAGGCCCCCCACCGCGGTCCCGACCCGCAGCAAGGAGGCGTGGCATGAGTACCGAGCCGCGACTGGCAGAGGCCACAGAACCGGAACCGGCGCTGAAGGCGGCGCCGAGTACCGACCAGGCCGTCAAGGAGACGCTGGAGGACTACACCCTCCGCTTCGCGCCCCGCAGTTACCGCCGCTGGACCCCGATGGTCGTGGCGACCACGGCCCTCGGCGGCATCGCCTACATGGCCGACTTCTCCATCGGCGCCGGTATCGCCTTCGCGCACGGCACCGGCAACGCGCTCGTGGCGATCGCCGTCGCCGCGGTCGTCATCTTCGTCACCGGCTTCCCGCTGGCGTACTACGGCGCCCGCTACAACATCGACCTGGACCTGATCACCCGCGGCTCCGGCTTCGGCTACTACGGATCGGTCCTCACCAGCGTCATCTTCGCCAGCTTCACCTTCATCTTCTTCGCCCTCGAAGGCTCGATCATGGCCCAGGGGTTGAAGCTGGGCCTGGGCATGCCGCTGTGGCTGGGCTACCTGGTGTCCACCCTGATGGTCATCCCGCTCGTCATCTACGGCATGAAGGCGCTGAGCAAGCTCCAGGTGTGGACCACGCCGATCTGGCTGCTGCTGATGGTCGCCCCGCTGGTGTACCTGGTGTCGAACGACCCGGGCACCGTCGACCGGTTCCTCGCCTACGCCGGCACCGACGGCGACGGCGCCGTCAACACCGCCTCCGTACTGCTCGGCGCGGGCGTCTGCCTCTCCCTCATCGCGCAGATCGGCGAGCAGATCGACTACCTGCGCTTCATGCCGCCCAAGACCGAGGCGAACAAGCGCAGTTGGTGGACGGCCGTGGTCATGGCCGGGCCTGGGTGGGTGGTGCTCGGCGCGCTGAAGCAGGCCATCGGTGTCTTCCTCGCCGTGTACGTCCTCGCCGAGGTCGGTCCGGCCGTCGCCACCGAGCCGATCCAGCAGTTCAAGGGCGCCTTCGACGCGATGCTGCCGTCATGGACCGTGCTGCCGCTGGCCGTCGCCCTGGTCGTCATCAGCCAGATCAAGATCAACGTGACGAACGCGTACTCCGGTTCGCTGGCCTGGACGAACTCCTTCACCCGCGTCACGAAGCGCTACCCGGGTCGCATGGTCTTCGTCCTGGTCAACCTCGGCTTCGCGCTCGCGCTGATGGAGGCCGACATGTTCAGCTTCCTCAACAGCATCCTGGGCTTCTACTCGAACTGCGCCATCGCCTGGGTCGTCACCGTCGCCACCGACATCGGCGTCAACAAGTACCTGCTGAAACTCTCCCCGCACGCCCCCGAGTTCCGGCGCGGCATGCTCTACGCCGTCAACCCGGTCGGCGTCGTCGCGTTCGTCGCCGCGTCCGGGCTGTCCATCGCCATGTACTTCCACGGCCTCGGCGACACCCTCCAGCCCTACTCCCCCGTGGCTGCCGCTCTCATCGCCTTCGTCCTCACCCCGGTCATGGCGATCGTCACCAAGGGCAAGTACTACCTGCGCCGCACCGACGACGGCATCGACGAGCCCATGCTCGACGCCGACGGCAACCCGAGCGCGGTCACCCTCGACTGTCACGTCTGCCGTCAGCCGTACGAGCGCCCCGACCTGGCCGCGTGCCAGACCCATGACGCCGTCGTCTGCTCCCTGTGCCTGAGCACGGACAAGGTCGGCGATCACGTCCTGCCAGCACAGCCGGCGACCGCCTGACCCGCCCGAGGCGGGCGGTCGATCCGGTGCCCGCCAAGCGCGGTACGCCCCGATCGCCTCCGACGACAGAAGGGCCCCTGCGAGTCACGTCCTCGCAGGGGCCCTCCCGTATCGCCGCCTGCAAGTGAAGGTGGTGGTCGTAGACCTGCTCGACGATCAGCCGGCCGCTGAGGGGCTCGTAGGCGAGGACACCCCAGCCCGAACCCTGCGTGGTCGCGGAGGCCTTGGTGAGCTGGGCCTTGAAGCCCGCGAAGGAGCCGAAGGACTCGGCGATGGCGTCCGCCAGCTCGCCGACGCCGATCTGCTGAGGCGGCGCGGACTGCGGTGCACACCGTGCCGGATGCGCATACTGGCCCTGTTTCACGCCTCGGGAGAGCACCTCAGTACTCACGATCGAGGAGCTGACCAGGTTACGGCCGTATTCCACGGGATCTCTGCTGGTGTACGGCCGGTGCGCGCGCTGCGCCGACTGAGGCGGAGGGCATCGGCCGCCGCCGTGCGGTCCGGAGGCGTCTAGTTGGCTACTTGGCGGAGGTGGGCTCGTGGGCCAGCCCCGACGTCCATTTCTCCTCGATCCTGCCGACCTTCCACACCAGCAGGGCGATCGCCCAGGTCGCGAAGAACAGCCCGACGATGACGTATCCGATGATGTTGAGGTCCAGGCCGGAGACCCAGTCCCAGAACGGGCCGTGCAGGTCAGCCTTCTCCGCGACCAGGCCCAGCAGTTCGACCGTGCCGATGATGAGGGCGACTGCCACGGACAGGCCGGTGATGGTGAGGTTGTAGTAGACCTTGCGGACCGGCTTGGAGAAGGCCCAGCCGTAGGCGAAGTTCATGAACGTGCCGTCGATCGTGTCCAGCAGGGACATGCCGGCCGCGAACAGGATCGGCAGGCACAGGATCGCGTACCAGGGCAGGCCGGACTCGGCACCCGACCCGGCCAGCACCAGCAGGGCGATCTCCGTGGCCGTGTCGAAGCCGAGGCCGAACAGGACACCGAGCGGGTACATCTGCCAGGGCCTGGTGATCGACTTCATCACGCGGCCCAGGAGGCGGTTCATGAAGCCCCGGTTGTTCAGCTGCTCCTCCAGCGCGGCCTCGTCGAAGTGGCCGGAGCGCATCTGCCGGAACACCTTCCAGATTCCGGCCATGATCACCAGGTTGATGATCGCGATGACGTAGAGGAAGGTCCCGGAGACCGTCGTACCGATCCAGCCGGTCACCCCGTGCAGAGTGGAGTCGTCGTTCTCGGCCGGGCCTGCCAACGCCTTGACGCCCAGGGAGAGCAGGAAGGCGAGGGCGAAGACGATGGTGGAGTGGCCGAGGGAGAACCAGAAGCCGACCGACAGCGGGCGCTGCCCGTCGTTCATCAGCTTCCGGGTCGTGTTGTCGATGGCCGCGATGTGGTCGGCGTCGAAGGCGTGCCGCATACCGAGGGTGTAGGCGGTGACGCCGATACCGATCCCGAACGTCTTGGTGCCCAGGCTGTAGTGGTGCGGCGCGACGACGGCGACCAGTGTGAACCAGCCGATGACGTGCAGGGCCAGGATGAACGCCGCCATCCCGCCCAGGCTCGCCCACTCCTTGCGGGTCATCGACGCGCGGAGACGGCGCCCCGAGAGGCCGCGCCCGCCGGCCGGGGCGTCTGGACGGACGGAGGGATCGGGAGCGGTGGGCATGGGGACGTGGGCCTCACTCTCTGCGGACGGTCACGGAATACGTGGGGAACCCGCATGTGAGCGACTGTTTGCAGCCGCTCCCCCAGGTTTCTGCGCATGGGTCGCAGGAACAAGTCGAATGCGGCAAAGCCCCCGTCAGGATTGCGTCTGCGCTGGGGAACGCACTGGTCAAGGCCGCTCCTCGGCGCTCAGCACCACCCCTTCGCCCGACCCTCTCGGGTCAGCGGCGATCTGGGCTTCCGGGAGCGGGTGCACATCGACCTTCCTTATTGCAAAATCCTTGCAATAACTACTTCAGCGCAGGAAGGGGAAGGGTGGGTGCCGTTGTACGGGGTGCACCATCTGGCCGGGCACGTCGCCGCCGACACCCTGGAGCGCGGGCCGCTGCCCGACCCCTGCATGGCGCTGATCGTCTCCGGCGGGCACACCTCGCTCCTCCCAGTCCGGGACCTGGCCCGCCATCCGATCGTCCATTTGGTGCGGTCCAGGGTGACGTGGAGGCGGTCGACGGTGAGTTTCATGCGGTCAGTCCAAACCCTTGTCACGGCGCAGCAGCCAAAGGAAGAAGGGGGCGCCGAGCAGGGCGGTGAGAATGCCCAGTGGCAGTTCGTTGGGGCGGTCGAGGGTGCGGGAGAGCAGATCGACCAGGACCAGGTAGACGGCGCCCAGCAGCGCGGTCAGGGGCAGCAGGCGGCGGTGGTCGGCTCCGATGGTCAGCCGCACCAGGTGCGGGATCATCAGGCCGACGAAGCCGATGCCGCCCGCGACCGCGATGACCGTGCCGGTCAGCAGTGCGCTGAGGACCAGCAGGAGGGCGCGCAGCCGGTTGACGTCGACGCCGAGCGCGGTGGCGGACTCGTCGCCGGCCAGCAGCACGTCGAGACGGCGGCCGAACAGGGTCATCAGGGTGGTCGTGACGAGTACGACCACCGTGACGGTGGGCAGTTGGTCCCACTGGGCGCCCGAGACGCTGCCCAGCATCCAGAACATCACCGTCCGCAGCTCGGTGGGAGACGCCTGGAGCTGGACGTAGCTGGTCGCGGAGAGGAAGACATATCCGACGGCGACGCCCGCGAGCATCAGCCTGGTCGGGGCCATCCGGCCCCGGCGCTGTCCGAGGGCGAAGACCAGCGCGCCCGCGGCCAGCGCGCCGATGAAGGCCGCCGCCGACACCGAGCCCGGCGAGCGCGGTGCTCCCGCCCAGGGTGATGACGAGGACGGCGCCGAGCGTGGCTCCGTAGGAGAAGCCCAGCACGGTGGGGTCGGCCAACGGGTTGGACACCACGGTCTGCAGCACCGCCCCGGACACGGCCAGGCCCGCGCCGACCACGGCCGCCAGGGCCACCCGCGAGGTGCGGAAATTCCAGACGATCTGGTCGAGTGCGGGGTCGGAGGGCGCCGCTCCCACCCCGGTGACGTGATGCAGGACGATCTTCCACACGTCCCCGACGGGGACGGTGACGGCACCGATACTGATCGCCACGATCATGGTGGCGGCCAGCGCGACGGGCAGGAACGTGAACGCCAACGGGACCCTGAACCGGCTCAGAGCGCGTCGGGGTGCAGCGTCTTCGCGATCTTCTCCACGGCCACGTCGTTGCTGGGGCCGAGGTACATCGTGTCGGACAGCGTCACGTACGTGTTGTTCCTGGCGGCCGGCCACTGGGGGAACTTTTTGAACAGTTTCCTGGCGTAGGCCGCCGGGTTGGGGTCGTTGTAGCTGATGAGGACGAGGGCGTCGACGTCGGTGGCGGCCACCTTCTCCTTGCTCAGGTCGGCGAAGGTGGTCTTGGCGGGGTCCCGTCGAAACGGACAAGGGATGGCCCCTTCTCGCCACCCACGGTCTCGACGCGGTCCGCGCCGCGGACACCGTGATCGTGCCCGCCTTCCGCGGATACCTCGACGCCTCACGGGACGAGGCGGTGGCCGCACTGCGCCAGGCACACCGCAACGGCGCCCGCACCGCCCCGATCTGCACAGGAGCGTTCGCGCTCGCTTCCGCGGGGTTGCTCGACGGGAAGCGCGCGACGACCCACTGGCGCTACGCCGACGAGCTCGCCCGCCTCCATCCGAAGGTCGAGGTCGACCCCGATGCGCTCTACGTCGACGCAGGAGACGTCCTCACCTCCGCGGGCGTGGCCAGCGGCATCGACCTGTGCCTGCACCTCCTGCGCCGCGACCACGGCACGGCTGTCGCGAACGCGGTGGCACGAGAGATCGTCGCCGCACCGCACCGGGAAGGCGGACAGGCGCAGTTCATCAGGAGGCCGCCGGCACCGCCGAGCAGGACCGGCCTCGGCCCGACTCTGGAGTGGGCGCTGACCCGCCTCGACAAGCCCCTGACGGTCGGCGACCTGGCCGCACACGCCCGCCGATCCTCCCGGACCTTCGTGCGCAGCTTCGCGGCCGAGACCGGTACCACGCCGATCAAGTGGCTCAACATGGCGCGCGTCGACCGAGCCCGCGGACTCCTCGAAACCACCGACGCCACCATCAGCCACATCAGCCAGGTCTGCGGCCTCGGCACCCCGGCGAACTTCCGGCAGCACTTCCGCCGCACCACGGGGACCACACCGAGCGAGTACCGCCAGGCTTTCGCCGGTGATCTGACGCCTGCCCGACCAGGCACCTGACAAGCCATCAGATCGGCTTACGGCAAGCGCCAGTCCACCGGCTGGGCACCCTGCTGGATCAGCAGATCGTTGGCACGGCTGAACGGCCGCGAGCCGAAGAAGCCGCGGTCGGCCGACATCGGGGAGGGGTGCGCGGACTCGATCGCCGGAAGCTCACCCAGCAGGGGTCGCAGATTGCGCGCGTCACGCCCCCACAGGATGGAGACCAGCGGCTTGCCACGCCCGGCGAGGGCCCGGATCGCCTGTTCCGTGACCTCCTCCCACCCCTTGCCCCGGTGCGCGGCGGGCTTGCGCGGGGCCGTCGTCAACGCCCTGTTGAGCAACAGCACACCCTGCTGCGTCCACGGCGTGAGATCGCCGTTCGACGGCCTGGGCAACCCAAGATCGGAGTGCGCCTCCCGGAAGATGTTCTCCAGACTCCCCGGCAACGAACGCACCTCGGGCGAGACCGCGAAACTCAGCCCGATGGCCATCCCCGGGGTGGGATAGGGATCCTGACCGACGATCAGGACACGGACATCATCGAAGGGCTGCTGGAACGCCCGCAGGACATTCGCCCCGGACGGAAGATAAGTCCGGCCGGCCGCTATCTCGGCACGGAGGAAGTCCCCCATCGCCGCGATGCGTTCAGCCACAGGGTCAAGAGCCTTCGCCCAGCCCGCTTCAACAAGTTCATGCAAAGGTCGTGGAGCCACGGCGCGTCACTCTACTGGCACTCACAGACACCCCGCATACCCAGGGAGACTCGCATACCCGGCCCTCCCTCAGGCGCTACTCTTCCTCCGCGTCGAGATCTCCGAGACGGTCGAGCAGATCGCGTAGCCGGTCACCTGGAAGGAGGGGAGCTTGCCCCGCTCAGTCAACATCTACCGGGAGCTCCACACCGACCTGAGGCATGCTCAACCGTCCAACGGTGACCTGACGCCCTGGACCCGGCAGGGTGTGCTGCTGCATAACAGAGCGCCGGCCGACCGGGGCCTCTTCGGCTCCCGCCCCTTCAGCCGCGCCAACGACCGCCTGGTCCGCCAGGGCGGCGCTCCCGTGGACTGGCGTCTGCCGTGACGGGCGGTCCCGCGTCCTCCCGGCCCCCCAAGGAGCAGGCACCCCTCGTGCTCGCCGTGGACTCCGGAGGCTCCGGGCTGCGGGCGGCGCTGGCCCGGGGCACCGAGGTGCTCGGGGAGCCGGTGGTGTGCCGGGAGGCGGTGCGGACCGGTGCGCGCGGCATCGACGCCGGCCATCTGCTGGAGCTGCTGCTGCCGCTGGCGCGGCGGTTGCTCGCCGACGCCGGGGGCGCGCTTCCGGTGGCGGTGGTCGTCGGAGCCGCCGGGTTCGCGTCGCTCGGCGAGCAGATGCGAGCCGAGCTGCCGTCCGCGCTGACGCGCGAGTGGGGGGTGCGCCGGGTCGCGTTGGTGGCCGACGCGGTCGCCGCGTACACCGGTGCCCTCGGGGTGCGGCCGGGTGCGGTGATCGCCGCCGGTACGGGGCTGATCGCGATCGGTACGGATCTGACCGCCTGGCGTCGGGCGGACGGCTGGGGCCATCTCCTCGGGGACTGCGGCGGTGGGGCGTGGATCGGCCGGGCCGGGCTGGAGGCGGCGATGCGGGCGCACGACGGACGGGACGGCGGTTCGGCCCGGCTGCTGGCGCGCGCGGAGGGGGTGTTCGGCCCGCCGGCCGGGATTCCCGGCCGGGTCTACCCGAGGGCCGACCGCCCGGCGGTCCTCGCGTCGTTCGCGCCCGAGGTGGCCGCCTGCGCCGGGGACGACCCGGTGGCGACCGGCATCCTGCGCGAGGCGGCCCGGCACATGGCCGACGCGGCGGCCGCCGTCTGCCCGGCCTCAGGAGGGCCCCGAGTGGCCCTGACCGGCGGTCTGTTCAAGCTGGGCGCCCCGCTCCTCGTCCCGCTGGAGGCGGAGTTGGCCGCGCGGCTGCCCCACGCGCCGCTGGAACGGGCGGAGGGGGATCCGCTCGTCGGTGCCGTGCGCATCGCCGCCTCGTTGGCGGCCGGAGGGACCGGCTTGCCGTACGACGAACGGATGTTGTACATGATGGCCGAAAAATAGTACCTGAAACAGGGAGTAATTCCGCCTGTCGGACAAGCGGCGTCGCGGTCACCCGAGTGGACCGCTCGGCAGATGATTGCGGTACCGATCGGTCCTGATCGTCACGTAACTCATCAGACAAATCAGGACGGATACCGCTCACCTGCACCCTCCCCGAACAGGGGAGCCCAAGAAGCCAGTAACATGCGGCGCCATGAGCTCCCCCACTGGGCCCGCGTCCGGCCTGCCTGTACGAATGCCGCGACCCCGCCAGCCCGGGCGGCACCGCCGCCCCGAGCCGCTGGCGGCTCCCGAGGGCGCGCCCGCGCTCGTCCTCGCGGTGCCGGGCACGCCCAGCGCCGCCACGCGCAGCCTCGCCGAGGAGGTCGTGAGCATCGCGCGCTCCGAGCTGCCCGGCCTGGACGCCCGCATCGGTTACGTCGACGGTGGCGCCGACGAGTTCCCCACGCTGCAGTCGGTGCTCACGCGCGCCGCCGAGGAGCGGACCGCCCGTTACGAGCAGGCGCGCGCCGCCGGCCTGGACGTCAAGGAGCCGGACGGCCCCGTCGCCGTCGTCGTGCCCCTGCTGGCCGGTCCGGACAGCGCCACGCTCCGCCAGGTCCGCCAGGCCGTCATGGAGAGCCGTATCGCGGCCGAGCTGACCGACGTCCTCGGACCGCACCCGCTGCTCGCCGAGGCGCTGCACGTGCGCCTGTCCGAGTCGGGACTGGCACGTGCCGACCGGGCCCGGCTGTTCACCGTCGCCACCGCCGCGGACGGCATCGTCCTCGCCACCGTGGGCGGCGAGGAGGCCGTGCAGGCGGCCGGGATCACGGGCATGCTGCTGGCCGCGCGGCTCGCCGTGCCGGTGATGGCCGCCGCCCTCGACCAGGAGGGCTCGATCACCTCCGTGGCCGAGCAGTTGCGCTCGTCGGGCTCGCAGCAGCTGGCCCTCGCCCCGTACCTGATAGGGCCGGAGATCGACGCCGGTCTGATCGAGGCGGCCGCCACGGAGGCGGGCTGCTCCGCCGCCGAGGCGCTCGGCCCCTACCCGGCGATCGGCAAGCTGGCGCTCGGCAAGTACACGACCGCGCTCGGCATCGCGCCGCAGCAGCCGCAGGGCATGCCGGTCCGCTGACTCCGGCACCGACCCGGACCGCGACCCGTCCGGCCGAGGGCCTGCTCCTCTCGCAGGAGCGGGCCCTCGGCCGTACGCGTGCCGGGCGCGGCCCCCCGTCCGCGCGACTCCCCAGAGGGCGGCTTCGCTGGGCTGTGGTGTCTCGCGGCCCTAAAGGGTGCCCAGGACGACGCAGGAGGCCGCGGGCACCTCGATCGAGCCTGCCCGGACCGGCAGGCCGGTGTGCGGGTCGACCGTGAACCAGGTGACGTCGCCTGAGCGCTCGTTGGCCACGTACAGCGTGCCTGCCGCGTAGGCGAGGGCGCGGGGCCAGTGGCCGCCGCAGGGCACGGTCGTGACCAGGCGCAGCCCGTCGCCCTCGACGGCGAGCACGGAGAGTACGTCCGTGCCGCGGGTGGCCGTCCACACGAAGCGGCCGTCGGGGGACACGACGAGGCCCGAGGGGTACGCGTCGCCCTCCGGGGCGTCCGCGAGCACCGGGGTCTCCCCCAGCGGCTCCAGCGGGATGTCCAGGGCGTTCCAGCGGCAGACGGTGACCGTGGGCAGCAGTTCGTTCAGCACATAGACGTACGATCCGTCCGGTCCACCTGGGCTGAGGGCGAGGTGGCGCGGTCCCGAGCCCGGCCGCAGCGCCGTCTCGTCGAGCGCGACGGGGACGCCGTCCCGCAGCGCGCACACCCGTACCGAGTCCGTGCCGAGGTCGACGGCGAGGAAGCGGCGGCCGGACGGATCGGGCACCACCTGGTGGGCGCGCGGTTCCCGTCGGCCGCGGGGGCCGGACCCCGACCCGGACCCGGTGTGCCTGAGGGTCCCGGAGGCGGGGGACGCGAGGGCGCCGTCGGGGCGCAGCGGGACGGCGGTGACGCTGCCGGAGCCGTAGTCGGCGGTCAGGACGTGACCGGCGAAGAGGGCGAGGTGGGTGGGGCCGTCGCCGACCGCCTCCGGAGGTCCCGTCAACTCGGGCTGGTCGCCCGTCACCCGATAGGCGGCCACGGCTCCCGCGGTCCGCTCGCTGACCGCGTACAGCGTGCGCCCGTCGGGTGCGAGGGCCAGGTAGCTGGGGTCGGGGACGTCGTCCGCGCCGCCCACGACGGTGAGCGCGCCGCTCCGGTCGTCCACGTCGGCGACCAGGACTCCGGGGCCTCCCGCCGACGTGAACGACCCGATGTACGCCCGCCGCCGTCGCGGCCCGCCGACCGTGCCCACGTCCGCCCTGCCCACGTCCGTCGCGTCCACTTCCGGTGTCACTGCCGCCCCCTCCCGCTTGGCCCGGTTTTGCGGGCGAACCCTAGCAGTAGGTCTAGACCAAAAGTGCGGGGCGGCGCGAGAGCGGCCGCGTGCGCCCCGGGGCCGCCCTCTGCTCCGCCGTGTGCCACGCCCGGGACGCACGGGCGCCGTCCCCGCCCGTCACTGGCCCGGGGCTGCGCACCTTCGCCCACTGCTCGGTCGTCGGCCGCGTGCGGGTCGGTGGGGCCTTCTCGCGCGGTTCCCCGCGCCCCTTACAGGTGCACGGGTTTCAGGTGAGCGACGAGCTGTCGGCCAGGGCGCGGCCGGTCGGCCGGGAGCCCGGGGCCGTGCCGAGCGGCGTCGCCAGATCCGACAGTGCCCTCTCCAGGTTGTGCAGATGCCCCAGGGCGGTCCCGGCCTCCTCAACGGGGGTGTCCACCGCTTTCGGTCCGTGGGCGGCCGCGCGGCCACCGGGGGTGGTCAGCGCCTCCACCGCCGCCTTCACCCGCCAGCAGGCGTCGATCAGGGAGGCCTCGCGCGAACCGGCCGGGTCGGCGGTGGCGGAGACCAGGGCACGCACCTCGCCCACGCAGTCGTCGAGCAGCCGGAGAGCCGCGCGGGCGCGGGCCTTGCGGGCCCGGAAGGGGTTCAGGGGATGGACCAGCGGAGCGAGCGCCATACGCGCCCGGCCGAACAGCAGTTCCAGCTCGGCGGCATGGGGAGCCGGGTCGGCCCCGGGGACACCCTCCACCCGCGCGGCGGTGGCGGTCGCGGCGGCGTGCACGCAGTGCAGGGCCCGCCGGATCCAGGCGTCGTTGGTCGCGTGCGTCGTGACCGGCAGGACGAGGACCACGGCCAGCGTGGCGCAGACCGCGCCCACCCCCGTCTCGACGAGACGGAGCGCGAGCAGACCGGGATCCAGCACCCCGAGCAGGCCGTAGAGGAGGCTGACCATGACGGTGACCGCCAGCATCATCCAGGAGTACGAGACCGCCGCCGTGTAGAAGATCCCGAAGACGCAGAGCGCGACGAGCGCGGCCGACGGCGCGGGCGCCCCCTGCAGCGGGACGGCGACGAGCAGACCGACGGCGACGCCGATCACGGTTCCCAGGACGCGGCGGAAGCCTCGGACCAGGGTCTCGCCGCGCGAGGCGGTGTTGACGAAGATCCACCAGGCGGTGCCGACGGCCCAGTACCAGCGGTCCTCGGAGAGGGCCTGTCCGACGAGCAGGGCGAGGCCGCAGGCGACCGCGGCCTGGAACGCCTGCCGGGTGGTCGGGCGGGTCAGCCCCGTTCCGGGCGGCCCGGCGGGGAGCGCGACGGGCGGGAGGGCCCGCTCGACCGGCCACAGCAGGAACCTCACCACGCCCGCGACGAGCAGCGCCAGGGTCATGGCGGCGTACAGTCCGGGCAGGTCCGCCGGGACGGTGTGGAGGAACTGCGCCACGAAGTAGCTCATGAACGCGAAGATCCCGAGCGCCTGGCCCCGCGGCCCCCAGCGGCGGGCGTAGACACCGCAGAAAACGGTGGCCACGAACGCCGCGTCACGGGCGGCCGTGACGTCGTGCAGGGCGGCGGCCAGGGCGAGGACGGGAAATCCGGCGGCCGGCAGGAGCGCGGTGGTGATCCGTTGGGCGGGGACGCTCGCGTCGGTGACGGTGAACAGGGCGAGCAGGGCCGCGAGGCCCCCGGTGATCGACGCCGAGAGTGAGAGGCCGCACAGTTCGGACGCGGCGACGGCGGCGCCCACACCGATGACGGCGCGGAGTGCGGTCCGCAGCCGCAGGCGTCCTGGATCGGGAGCCGTGAACATCCTCTTCATGACGGTGTGCCGCCCCCTTGCCATGGTGCCCGCCCCACCCGCGCCGGGCCGGGGTCTCCGGCGGACGTCGGGCACGGCGAGGGCGCCGCGCTCCGGATCCGGCGTCGTCGCCGCTCCGGCACCGCACGGCGCCCTGAGTTACGTGGATACGGCAGAGGTACCACCCCCTGCCCCCGTGGCTCAACAGAGCCTCTCGGGACTGAGCCATTGGCCCAGTCCGGGAAGGAGACGGTCGGCGCCCTGTGGGCCAACGGATCAGCGGTCTCGACGGTGGTCCCCCTGCATGCGGTGGTCCGGTCGGGTGCGGTTCACTGGGCCATCGGTACAGTTCTCATGATCACCGCTTGACGCAGGGAGGCCGGCGGACCATGGCCGTGGACGAGCTCGACACCCGCATCCTGCGGCTGCTGCTGGAGCAGCCGCGCACGAGCGTGCGGGAGTACGCCCGGGTCCTCGGCATCGCCCGGGGCACGCTGCAGGCCCGTCTCGACCGGCTGGAGCGGGACGGTGTGATCACCGGCACGGGTCCGGCACTCTCCCCCGCCGCGCTCGGTCACCCGGTGCTGGCCTTCGTGCACATCGAGGTCACCCAGGGCCACCTGGACGACGTGGGCGACGCGCTGGCGGCCGTACCGGAGATCGTCGAGGCGTTCTCGATCACGGGCGGGGGTGATCTCCTGACCAGGGTCGTGGCGCGGGACAACGCGCATCTGGAGGACGTCATCCAGGCGCTCATCAGTCTGCCGGGCGTGGTGCGCACGCGAACGGAGGTGGCGCTGCGGGAGCGGGTGCCGTACCGGCTGGCGCCGTTGGTGGAGTCGATCGGCTCGGCGGCGGGCGGCCCGGCGGCGGGCGGCCCGGCCCGGAACTGAGCGATGACATCCTGGCATTCATGAGCACTACCCGTCACACCACCCGTAGCACTTCGGTCATCTTCGATCTCGACGGAACGCTCGTGGACAGCGAGCCGAACTACTACGAGGCGAGCGTGCGCATCCTCGCCGAGCACGGGGTCACCGACTTCACCTGGGCGGACCACGAGCGGTACGTCGGCATCAGCATCCAGGAGACGGTCTCGGACTGGAAGGAGCGCTACGGCCTCGCCGCGCCCGTCGAGGCGATCGTCGCCGCCAAGAACCGCCACTATCTGGAGCTGGCCCGCGTCGGCACCCCGGTCTACCCGGAGATGCGGACGTTCGTCGAACTGCTCGCGGCGGACGGCCTACCCATGGCCGTGGCCTCGGGGTCGTCGCGCGAGGCGATCGAGGTGATCCTCGGCGCGGCAGGGCTCGACGGGGCTCTGCGCACCGTCGTGTCGGCAGAAGAGGTCGACCGGGGCAAGCCGGCGCCCGACGTGTTCCTGGAGGCGGCCCGGCGGCTGGGCGTCGCGCCGGCCGACTGTGTCGTCCTGGAGGACGCGGCGCCCGGGGTGGCCGCCGCGCACGCGGCCGGGATGCGGTGCGTCGCGGTGCCGTACCTCGCCGCCCAGGCCGACGACCCGGCGTTCGCGACGGCGGGGCTGCTGGTGCGGGGCGGGCAGGGGGAGTTCACGGCGCGGGAGGCGTACGACTGGATCGTGGCCTCGGGCCGGGACACGGCGTGAGGAGGTACGCGGGCTGAGCCGGACGGGCCGGAGCCCGGGCCGCCGAGGGTGTCGGCGGCCCGGGCTCCGGTCGAGAACCCCGGGCTCGGGTGGATCAGGCGGTCGCGCCCCGGCCCGCCTTGCGGGCCCGTCGGTGCAGGATCCAGCCCGTCACGGTGAGCGCGGCGGCCGAGGCGGCCACGCCGAGGACGGTCAGGCCGGTGGCGGCGAGGCTGCCGCCGCCTCCGGTGGTCGTGGTGCCTCCGGTGCTGCCGGAGGCGCCTGCCGTGCCGGTCGTGCCGGTGCTCCCGGACGTCGAACCGCCGCCGGAGGTACCGCCGGTGGAGGTGCCACCGTCCGTGTCGCCTCCGCCGTCGTCGGTGTCCACCGGGTCCTGGCCGACGAAGGCGACCGGGACCTTCACGTCCTGCGAGCGGTCGCCGGACAGGGTGTGGTCGGCGCGGGTGGCGAGGACGCACCGGGCCTTGAAGCAGTCGGTGTACTCGTCCTTGGCGTCGATGGTCAGCTCGACCTCGAACGTCCCGCCGTCCTCGTACGGGGTGGCCAACTCCTCGCCGTAGTCGGGCGGGTTGGAGGAGATCCACGCGGACGAGTGCGACTCGCCCGTCATGTCGACGCCGCCGATGCACGGGGAGGGCAGCTCGCCTGCTCCGTTGTCGACGCAGAGGGCGACGTAGATGCCCTTCTTCTCGTCGTAGCCGGAGCCGGTGACCTTCAGGGTCTGGTTCTCGGTGGCGAGGCCGTTGACCGGGGTGACGGTGAGCTTCTGGCCGTCGGAACCGGTGACCGTCTTCGTGCCGGAGGGCTCGTCGTTCCCGCCGTCGCCGCCCCCGTCGCCGCCGCCGGTGCTGTCGTCGGCCTCGGTGACGGTGAGGGTGAAGGCGGCGGTGCGGGTCGTGCCCACGGTGTTCTTGAACACGGCGCGGTACTGGTAACCGTCGTGCGCCGCCTTGGCCTTGAAGGTGTACGTGTTCTTCGTCGCGCCCTCGACCGTGGTCCAGGTCTGGGCCCCGTCGGTGCTGACCTCCCACTTCACGGTGGGTGCGGGGGTGCCCTCGGCCGCCGCGACGAACGAGACCTCGTCGCCCGGTGCCACGGTCCGGTCGGTCGGGGTCTGGGTGACCTTCGGGGACATCCGGCGGTCGAGCTTGGTGATCTCGCCCTCGGTGGGGCTGCCGACGTAGACGGTGGTGCCGCCGGGGGCGACGGCGACGGACGCGGCGCCGTTCTGGGAGTCGTTGCCGTCCAGCTTCGTGCGGCGGGCGGTCTCCGCGTAGGTGGCGGTGTCGTACACGCCCAGGTTGCTGACGCCGTCGCTGCCGCCGCTCAGGGTGCCGTCGTCCTGCCAGACGACGAAGGCCCGACCGGTGGCGGTGTCGAAGGCGATGTCGGCGGCCTCGTCCGGCCCGTCGATCGTCTTCAGGAGCTTGGCGTCCTTGCCGTAGACGAGGACGGAGTCGCCGCTGCCCACCCAGACGTTGCCGGTGGCCGGGTCGGCCTCGACGAACTCGACGCTGGGGGCGGTGAGTTCGGCCGATGCCGTGACGGTGAAGGTGCGGGTGTCGATCCGGCGCAGGGTGCCGCCGGTGGAGCCCACGGACCACGCCGCGTCACGGGCCACGTCGACGCCGAGCAGGGAACCGCCCTCCAGCGTGAGGGTGCGGTTCTCGAGGGGGACGGCTGTGGCGATGTCGACCTCGGAGAGCTGGGCGCCCTGGGCGACCAGGACGGTGGAGGTCTTGGTACCGGGGCCGATCCCGGTGATGTTGGCGCCCGCGATCCACCTGCCCGCGGCCGCCGGGTCGCCGGCCTTGGCGGTGCCGATGCCGCGCAGCGCGAACTGGAACACGGCGCCGTCGCCCGCGAGCGGGGCGGCGATCCGTACGACGGCGCGCGGGCCGAGCGTTCCGGTGGTGCCCGGGAACTGGGGGGTGTGGCCGAGGCTCTTGCCGTTCGCCGGATCGAGGGCGTGCAACCCCCGCTCGTCGACCGCTCCGGAGGCGGCGAAGTTGTCCGAACCCGCGTACAGCTTCCCCGACTCCGGGTGCAGCAGCAGGTCGTTGACCTTGCCGGCCGCCGGGAACGCGGCGGACTCGACGTAGTCCACCGTGCCGGCGGGCACGTCCTCGCCCTCGCCGCCGTCGCCGCCACCGGTGTCCTGGCCCTCGAATCGGACGGGGACACGGACGTCCTGGGAACGGTCGCCGGAGTTGCGGTGGTCGACGCGGGTGACGACGGAGCAGACGACCTGGGTGCAGTCGACGCCGTTGTCCTTGGCCTTGATGTCGATCTCGACGTCGAAGGTGCCACCGTCGCCCCAGGCGACGGCGAGGCTGCCCTCGTACGGGTCGCCCTTGGGGACGATCCAGTGGGAGGAGCTGCCGGTGCCGCTCTGGTCGGCGCCGCCGATGCACGGGGAGGGGATCTTGCCGTCGCCGTTGTCCTTGCACAGGGCGACGTAGATGGCCTTGGCCGTGTCGTAGCCGGAGCCGGTGACCCTCAGCTTCTCGCCGTCGGGATCGAGGTTCGCGGAGGCGGAGACGGTCAGTTTCTGGCCGTTGGCGCCCAATCCGGTTTTCGGAGTGTCGGCGGCCTGGGCGGCGGTGCTCACCGTGACGGCGGTGACCGTGGCGGCCACCAGGGCGGCGGCTCCGAGCAGCGCTGCGGGGCATCTCAGCCACACCCGGGCCACCCGGCCCTGTCCCCGCCGGTCCGTCGTGTCGTCTCTCATGGGTTCCTCATTCGTCGGATGCGCCCGCCGCGCACCCGGGGGACGCCGAGGGCCGGGCCCCCCGTCGAAGGGGCCCGGCCGGTGGGGTGATTACGAGAAGCTGACGGGGACGTGGACGTCGTACTTGCGGTCGTTGGTGTCGAAGTGGTCGGCTCGGGTGACCACGGCGCAGGTGACATCCTCACCGCAGACGCTGCCGTCGTCGAGGGTGGCCTTGACGAAGATGTTCACGCTGAAGGTGCCGCCCGTGCCGAACCTGGAGCTGTTGGCGAAGAGGCCGCCGAAGGTGTTGTTGATCCAGTGCGAGGCGCCGGTGGCGCCGCTCTCGTCCTGGCCGCCGAGGCACGGGGTGGGCTTGTTGGCGCCCTGCGCGCCGTCGACCACGCAGAGGCCGACGTAGATGCCCTGGCCGGTGTTGAAGCCGGAGCCGGAGACGGTGATGACCTGGCCGGACGCGGCGGCCGAGTTCGGCGCGGTCACGGACAGGTTGTACGTGGTGCTGCCGTCCACGATCGTGCGGGTCGAGGTGGCGGCGGAGGCCGAGGTGGCGAGGCCCAGGGTCAGGGCGGAGGCGGCGGCCATGGCGAGGGCGGCGCGGGCGGCGGTACGGGCGGAAGGAACGACTCTCATGAGGAGAGGACCTTTCTCGTCAGCGGTTGGCGGGAAACATCCGTCAACACTTAGGTAAGGCTTACCTAACCTTGGGTGCGATCTCTTTGTCAACAGAAAGCAAAGGACGCCCAAGTACGTTGCTCAGGACGGGGTTTCACCGGCGAGCACGGTGAACTCCGCAGCCGCCGCACGGCCTCCGGTCACGGAATACAGCCGTACGATGTGCGCACCTTCGGTCGCGGTGTCGTACACCGGGAAATCGCGGGCGACTTCGCCCGAGTCGTCGGCCACGGCCTGGTAGCGGGTGTCGTCGTCGATCGCTACCAGCACGACCTCACCCGGCGCGAAGCCCGCGCCGGTGACCTGCTGTCCGGCGCCCGCGGCGAGGCTCGTGAGTTTCACGGCCGCGGAGGGGGCCGCCGCCGCGGACTCCTGTCCCGCGTCCCCCTCGGCGCCGGGTACCACCGTGCCGTCCGTGTCCGCGTCCGGGCTCGGCGCGGGAGCGTCGTCGCCGGACGCGTCGCCGGGCGCGTCCTCCGACTGCCCTGCTCCGGAGGCGCCGGTGCCCACGGTCACGTCGAGCGGGGCGAGTTCGTCCCCCGCCGCGTATGCCCGCCCGCTCCACTCGGCGAGCAGCGCGGCACCCTCGGCCGTCAGCGACACGCTGAGGCCCGACCAGGTCGCGCCGCCGCTGCGTACGGTCGGCGCGGCGGAACCGATACCCACCTCGGCCAGCGTCAAGTCGCCGCTCGCCCCCGCCCGTTCGGCCCGTACCCGGAGGGTGCCGGTGCCGCCGTCCAGCCGCAGACGCAGCTCGCTGAGGGTCAGGCTCTCCGTGCCGGTGCCGGCCAGCCGGATCGAGCCGTCGAAGCCCACGTCGGCGTCGCCGGCCTTCGGGGTCGTGCTGCCGTCGTCGACCGGGAACCAGGTCCGGCCGCCGGAGCCGCGCACGGCGGGCGCCCCGGCCGTCACCGTCACGTCGGCACCGCCGACCGCGCCGAACGTCGGACCCCAGCTCGCGAATCCGCCGGACACCTCACGGGGCGCCTCGGCCGCGTCCTGTGCCGTCGCCGTGCCCTGACAGAGCAGGGCGAGCAGCGCGCCCGCCGCCGTCACGGCGGCACCAGGTCTGTTCATCACCTCGAAGTCCTCCCTGGAACGTCGGCCACTCGGCCGACAAGACGCTCCGCCGCGCGGGCGTCGACTGTCGTGTGGACGGCTGTCGTCGACATGCCGTCAGCTCGCGTTGGCGGTACGGCGTCGGCGCGCCCAGAACCAGGCCGCGCCGCCCGCCGCGACCAGCCCTGTCGCGGTGATGCCGAGCGGTACGGCGGCGCTGCCGGTGTCGGCCAGCGGGTCGTTCGACGTGCCGGTCCCGCTCGACGTGCCGCCGGTGCTGCCGGTGCTGCCGATACCACCGGTGGTCGTCGTGCTCGCACTGGCCGACGGAGTCGCCGTGCCGCCGGCGCCGGGATCGTCGCCGTTGCCGCCGGCGCCGGTGAAGGTCACCGGGATACGGGCCGTCTGGCTCTGATCGCCGCCCCGGGTGTGGTCGTTGCGGGTGATCACGGAGCAGGTCACACCGGACTTGGCGCAGTCCGTGTTGGCGTCCTTGGCCCGCACCTTGAGCGACACGGAGAACGTGCCCTTGTGCCCGCTGCCCTTGTAGGGCTTGGCCAACCCCTCCCCGTACGAGGGCGGGTTGGAGGAGACCCACACCGACGCGCCGGAGTCGCCGGACATGTCGACGCCGCCGATACAGGGCGTGGGGGTCTTGCCGGCGCCGTTGTCCACGCAGAAGGCGACGTAGATGCCCTTCTCGGTGTTGTAGCCGGTGCCGGACACGGTGACCGTCTCGCCGTCCGGGTCGAGTCCGGAGGATTTGGAGACGGTGAGTTTCTGGCCCTCGGGTCCGTTCGCGGAGCCGCCGGCGGCCATAGCCGAGGGGGCCGGGTGGAGGATCAGAGCACTCGCGACGGCGACGGCCGCCAGGGCTGCGCGCGGAACTCGTAGGCCACATCTGTGCACCGGGGTCAGCACTCCCACCATAGGTAACTCAGGTAAGGCTAACCTAAAGTAACGAACACCTGGTTCGAACGGTAGTCATGGGAGGCGGTTCGATGCGAAGGTCCGGAAGACCTCAACTCACCATCGCTCGAAGGGGAGTTGCCGCACTCTCCGTTGCTTTCGCAATGCTGGCGGCCGGATGCGCAGGCGGCGACGGGGAAGGCGAAGCAGCGGGGGCGAAGTCGTCGGCGTCTTCCGCGAGCGAGCGAGCGGCGGCCGCCGAGAAACAGTTGAGGACGAACTCGCTCGTCCCGCTGGAGGGCGAGGCGCCCACGCCCGCGTTGCCCGTCACCGTCGACTCGTCGGACGGCCGGAAGGTCACCGTCGAGGACGTGTCACGGATTCTGCCGCTCAACGGAGGCATCGCGGAGATCGTGTTCACCCTCGGTCTGGGCGACAAGGTCGTCGGCCGGGACATCACCGCGACCTTCGAGGAGGCCAAGGGGCTCCCCCAGGTGACCAAGGCGCACGACGTGAGCGCGGAGAGCGTGCTCTCGCTGGAGCCGACCGTGGTGCTCGCCGACACCGACACCGGGCCCAGCGAGGCCGTGGACCAGATCCGTGACGCCGGGGTCCCCGTGGTCGTCCTCGATCCGGCCAACGAACTCTCCGACGTGAGCACGCGGACGACCCGGGTGGCGGAGGCGCTGGGGGTTCCGGCCGCCGGCAAGGCCCTGAACGAGCGCTTCGCGGACGAGTTGAAGGCGGCGCGGGCCGCCGTGCCCGAGGGGAGTCGGCCGAAGGTCGCGTTCCTGTACATGCGGGGGTCGGCCGCGGTCTACCTCATCGGCGGGAAGGGGTCGGGAGCGGACTCCCTCATCGACGCGGCCGGGGCGGAGGACGCGGGGGTGGCGGCCGGGCTGGACAAACCGTTCACCCCGATCACGAGCGAGGCTCTGGTCAAGGCGCAGCCCGAAGTGATTCTGATGATGAGCAAGGGGCTGGAGTCGGTCGGCGGGGTCGACGGGCTGGTGGACATCCCCGGGATCAGGGAGACGCCGGCCGGGATGGACCGCCGGGTGGTGGATCTGGAGGACGGGGTGCTGCTGAGCTTCGGGCCGCGTACGCCGTTGGTGATCGACATCTTGGTGGATCGGTTGCATCGGGGATGACGTGGGGTGGGGGGCGGTCGTGGGTTGGGTGCGGGTCCGGTGGGGCTTCTCGCGCAGTTCCCCGCGCCCCTGAAAGACCAGGCCCTGCGGGCCTGAAAGACCACGGCCCTGCGGGCCTGAAAAGCACGGGGCGCAGCCCCTGCTTTTCAGGGGCGCGGTGAACTGCGCGAGAAGCCCCACCGGGCCGGCAGTCGACAACGCACCCCCCGAGTCACGGCTCCCGGCGCACCCGGCGGCGCCATTCCTCGTCCCGTACCGTGATCGGCGCCGTAGGCGGGAGGCGGCGGGCCGTCGGGGCCTCCGCGATGTGGGGGGTCGGGGTTGTCGGCGCCTCCGTCAGGGACAGCGTGCGGAAGGCCGTCTCGATGAGGGTCACCGACGTGGCGACCGGCGCCGGCAGCCAGCCCGTGAAGTCGCGGACGTCCCGGCGGGCCGCCCCCGCGCAGTGTTCGGCGACGGCGGCAGCCGAGGGGCGGGAGGCCGGGTCGGCAGTCAGGCAGCGGCGGATGACGTCCCCGAGAGGGCGGCCGATGCCGTCCAGCGCGGGCGGTGCGACGTCCGTGGCGGCGATGCGCGTGGCGATGGCCAGCGGGTTGCCGCGTCCGTACGGATGGCTGCCGGTCGCGGCGACCGCGGCGACCAGGCCCAGCGCGAACACGTCGGACGCGGAGGTGACCCGGCGGCCGAGGGCGTGCTCGGGGGACATGTAGCGCGGGGTGCCGATCAGGCGTCCGGCGGTGGTCAGGGTCGCCGCGCCCGCCGCACGGGCGATGCCGAAGTCGAGCAGCCAGGGCCCGTCGGCGGCCAGCAGCAGGTTGGCGGGCTTGACGTCGCGGTGGATCACCCCGGCGGTGTGCACGGCGTCCAGCGCGTACGCGGCGCAGGCCAGCAGTTGCAGGACCGTGGCGACGGGCAGCGGGCCGTGGGTCTCCAGCGCCTGGTCGAGGGGGACACCCGGAACGTAGTGCGTGGCCAGCCAGGGACGCTCCGCACCGGCGTCGTGGTCGACGATCGGCACGAGGTGGTAGCCGGAGACGCGGCGCCCGGCGGCCACCTCGCGGGCGAACCGTTCACGGAAGGCGGGGCTGCCCGCGTACTCCGGACGGACCAGCTTCAGCGCGACCGGCTGGCCGCCCCGGCTGCGGGAGAGATAGACGGTCCCCATGCCGCCCTCACCGATCCGGGCGTACAGCGGATACCCGGCGATCTCCCGCGGATCCTCCGTCCGCAGCGGCTCAGGTACCACCCCACGCATCGACCGCCCCCTCTGCTCAGCCCGTTCCCGGAGGGTATCGCGGCAGGGGCCGGCAGGAGGCGGGTGAGGCAACCCGCGCACCGCCGGGGACATCTACCCAAGTGGCCCTCAACCGCACCACGGTCTATAGAGGGTAGAAATAGTGATGAACAGAACGAAACGGATGTATGGGGTGAACGCGGACGTGGACCAGCGACCCGCCGTATCCGTCGTCGTGATCGTCTACAACGACGAGGCCAGGCTGCCCACGGCCGTCCGCTCGGTGCTGGAGCAGACGCTGCGGAGCGTGGAGGTCGTGATCGTCGACGACCACAGCAGGGACGGCTCCTACGAGGTGGCCGCCCGCCTCGCCGCCGAGCACCCGGACCGGGTGCGCGCGTACCGGCTGCCCCAGAACAGCGGCGGCTGCGGCGCGCCCCGCAACGCGGGCATCCGGGAGACCCGGGGCGAGTACGTCGTCTTCCTCGACAGCGATGACGTCCTGGAACGCAACGCCTGCCGGAACTTCCTGGAGGCCGCCGAGAGCACCGGCGCCGACCTCGTCTCCGGTCTCTGCGTCCGCGTCCACGTGGACATCCGCAACCGGAAGGAGGTCCCGTGGTACCCGTGGCTGTACGCCCGCACCCGTACCCTCGACTCCGTCTCCGAGCTGCCCGACCTGCTGGTCTACGACACCCTGTCCACCAACAAGTGCTACCGCCGGGACTTCCTCGTCGAGGGCGGGCTGCTGTTCCCGGTCGGCATCCACTACGAGGACCTCTTCTTCTCCGCCCAGGCGTACGCCGCCGCCCGCCGGATCGCCCTGATCCCCAACCGGGTCTACGACTGGAACGTGGTCGAGAAGGCGGCGTCCAAGTCGATCAGCAACCGGCGGGCCGAGATCGCCAACTTCGCGCACCGGATGGAGATCCACCGTCGGGTGGACCGGCTCCTCGCCGATCAGGGCATGGCGGAGCTGAAGTTCCACAAGGACGTCAAGTTCCTCAAGCACGACCTGGTGCTGCACCTGCGTGACCTGCCGTTCCGGGACGCGGCCTACCGCCGGGAGTTCGCCGGGCTGGCCCGCGCCTATCTGGCGTCGATCGACCCGGCCGCGTACGACGAGGTCGAACCCATCCACGCCGTCTGCGCGTATCTGCTGCGGAGGGGCGACTGGGACAACCTGCTGCCGGCCGTGGACACGCTCACCAACCGCGACAAGGTCTCCGCGCCCCTCGTCGAGCGCGACGGGCGGATCTACTGGTGCGCCGAGCACCTGGACGCGCCGGGGGAGGAGGGGGCGTTCGCGCGCCGGATCCTGGACGTCACCGAGCTCGGCTACCACGCCCGACCGGTCGGGAAGCTCTTCCTGCGCAACGAGCTGACGGAGTACCAGGGGTGCACGGAAGGTACGGGGGCGGGCAGCGGCGGCCGTGTCCGGCTCGCCGGGCGCGTCACCAACCCCCTCGGGGTGATCCCGGCCGACGCCCGGCTCTCCGCCTCGCTGGAGTTCTACGCCCGCCGCCCCGGCGTGCGCTTCCAGACCTTCCGCGTGCCGGTCGCGACCGTCCGGCACGAGGGTCCGTACGTCACGTGGCAGGCCGCCGTCGACATCTCCCGGACGCTCCGCCCGCTGGGCATCGTGGACGCCGTGTGGGACGTACGCCTCCACCTCGACGTCGACGGCGAGCGCACGACGAGCCGGCTGACGGCCGCCGAACCGGGGCTGACGGGCGGCGGCGCGCTGCCGGTCCGGCCGCGGCTCACGCGGCTGGTCGCCGACCGGGTCGAGCCGCAGATCTCCGCCCGCGGCCACCTCGCGTTCCGCCTCGTCCCCGACAAGAAGGCCAACGTCCTCGTCGCCCGGGCGCTTCGGGGCACACCCGGCAAACTCGCCAAGTCGGGCTACCGCAAGGCGAAGGGGCTGCGCAAGAGGGCCACCTCCGGAGACGCCAAAATCCGCCTCTATCACGAGGTGTTCCTGCGTATGCCGAGGCAGCGGCGGCTGGTGGTGTTCGAGAGCCACCTCGGCCGGCAGTACAGCGACAGCCCCCGGGCGATCTACGAGGAGATGCGACGCCAGGGTCTCGACTTCGAGGCGGTGTGGTCGTACACGGGCCGCCCCGAGGGGTTCCCGGCCGACGCCACCCTCGTGCGGCGCTGGTCGCTGCCGTATCTGCGGGCGCTGGCCCGCGCCGAGTTCTGGATCGACAACCAGAGCTTCCCGCTGAAGCTGACCAAGCGCCCCGGCACGACCTACCTCCAGACCTGGCACGGCTCCGCGCTCAAGCGCATGGGCTTCGACGAGCCCGGCTGGAAGCTCAAGTCCCGCGCCGAGCAGGCGGAACAGCAGCGCACCCTCGACCGCTTCGACCACTTCCTGATCCGCTCGGAGCACGACGTGCGCACCCTCGCGAAGGCCTTCCGGCTGCGGGAGAAGGTGCTGCTGCGGGTGGGCTATCCGCGTAACGACGCCCTCGCGCGAGCCCGGGAGACGGACCGGACGGACCGGACGGGTCAGACGGGGGACCGGACGGGAGGGACGGGCCGGAGGGACCAGCGCGCGCGGCTCGCCGCCGAGTTGGGCATCCCGGAGATCTCGGCGATCCCGCCGGACAAGAAGATCCTGCTCTACGCCCCCACCTTCCGCCACCAGGGGCAGCGCCGCTTCGCCCTCCCCTTCGACGTGGAGCGCTTCGCGGAGACCTTCGGCGACGAGTACGTGCTGCTCGTGCGCGCCCACTACCTCAACCACGTCGTGCTCCCGCCGTCGGTCCGGGGCCGGGTCGTCGACGTGTCCGACCACCACGACGTCACCCCCGTCCTCGCCCTCGCGGACGCGCTGATCACGGACTACTCGTCGGTGATGTTCGACTACGCGCTCCTTGACCGCCCGACGTTCTTCTTCACGTACGACTACGAGGAGTACGTCCACGAGGGCCGGGGCACCTACTTCGACCTCCTCGAACGCGCGCCGGGCCCGATCGTGCGCACGGAGGACGAGCTGCACGCCGTCCTGCGCGACTCCTCGCTGGAGGAGCAGACGCTCAAGTACGCCGCCGCGCGGGAGCGGTTCACGGCCGGCTTCGGCGAGTACGACAAGGGGACGGCGGCCCGCGACGTCGTCGACCAGTTCTTCTCCGAGTGGAGGCGCACGTGATGACCGGGCGGGGCGAGGCAGGGGGGACCGGGGCGCGGGACGTCTTCCTGGTGTCCAACAGTGTCGACGAGACGGGCGGGGTGACCAGTTGGACCCACCACCTGGCCCGTCTCCTCACCGAGCGGGGCCACCGCGTCCACGTCATCGGGATCACCACCCCCGAGGACCCGCACCCGCTCGGTGAACTCCCGTACCCCAGCACCCGGTTGTACGACGGCCAGCCGCCTCCGCCCGGCCGGGCGCGGGACGCGAGCATGCGGGAACGGGCGGCCGTGCTGACCGGCCTGTTCCGGGCCGCGCCCCCCGGCGGGGTCGTCATCGTGACGCAGGTGTGGGCGATGGAGTGGGTGAGGCTCGCCGGCACCACTGGTCTGACCGTCATCGGGATGAGCCACGAGTCCTTCGAGACCTCGCGCCGCTCCTCACGCTTCCGGCGCGTGCTCACGCACTACCGCGACGTCGACCGCATGCTCGTCCTCACCCGCGAGGACGCCGACCTGTGGATCGGGCAGGGCCTCAACAACGCCTCGTACCTGCCCAACGCCGTTCCCTGGCTGCCGGAGGAGCCGTCCCCGCGCACCGCGAAGGCCGTCGTCAGCATCGGCCGGCTCAGCGACGAGAAGGGCGTCGACATGCTCCTCGACACCTGGGCCGAGGTGGCGCCCCGGCACCCCGACTGGACGCTGCTCGTCTACGGCTCCGGCGAGGACGAGGAACTCCTCAGGAAGCAGTGCACGGCCCTCGGCCTGGACGACTCGGTGTCCTGGATGGGCCGTACGCACGACGTGCAGGGCGCTCTGCGCGGCGGCTCGGTGTTCGCGCTGTCCTCCCGGGGCGAGGGCTTCCCGCTCGCCCTGATGGAGGCCATGGCGATGGGCGTCCCCTGCGTCGCCTTCGACTGCGCGCCCGGCGTCCACGAGATCGTGCGCGACGGCGAGGACGGCCTCCTGGTCCGCCCCGGCAACACGGGTGAACTCGCCCGCAAGCTGGACCAGTTGATGACCGACAAGGCCCTGCGCGACCGCATGGGAGACAAGGCGAGGCAGAACATCCGCCGCTACGGCACGGAGGAGATCGTGGACAGATGGGAGGCCCTGTTCACCTTCCTGGAGAGGTGAACAGCAGCGCGTCCTGAAGGGGCGCGGGGAACTGTGCGATCAACCACGACGCTCCCGCACCCGCCAACCCACAGGCCCCTCCGAGCTCTCAGGCGAAACCTACTTCTTCCCCCCGGTGAACTTCTCGTACTCCTTCAGCACCTCGTCCGTCGCCCCGTCCATGCGGAGCTCCCCGCGTTCCAGCCACAGCACCCGGTCGCACGTGTCCCGGATCGACTTGTTGTTGTGGCTGACGAGGAACACCGTGCCCGCGTGCTTGCGCAGCTCACGGATCCGCGCCTCGGACCGCTTCTGGAAGGAGCGGTCCCCGGTCGCCAGCGCCTCGTCGATCAGCAGCACGTCGTGGTCCTTGGCGGCGGCGATGGAGAACCGCAGCCGGGCCGCCATGCCGGAGGAGTACGTGCGCATGGGGAGCGTGATGAAGTCCCCCTTCTCGTTGATGCCCGAGAAGTCGACGATCTCCTCGTACCGCTCCTTGACCTGCTCCCGGGACATGCCCATGGCGAGCCCGCCGAGGTGGACGTTCCGCTCGCCCGTGAGATCGTTCATCAGGGCCGCGTTGACGCCGAGCAGCGACGGCTGGCCGTCGGTGTAGATGCGCCCGTTCTCCACGGGGAGGAGCCCGGCGACGGCCTTGAGCAGGGTCGACTTGCCGGAGCCGTTGGTGCCGATGAGCCCGATGGCCTCGCCCCGATACGCGGTGAAGGACACGTTCCGCACGGCGTGCACCTTGCGCACGCCGGCCGCCTTCTCGGCCTTCTTCCGCCGCAGGATGCGGTTGAGCGCGGCGGTGGCGGTGCCGCGCCCGGCCCCCGTGCCGTTGACGCGGTAGACGATGTCGACGCCGTCGACGACGACGGTCGGGACGGGCTCGGGGCCGGCGGTGCCGGTGGCGGTGCCGGGGCCGGCGGCCTGGTCGGCCTCGCGCCGGATGCCGGGAACGGTGGGGTTGATGACGGTGTCAGCCACGGCCGTACGTCTCCTCAGCCTTCCAGAAGTAGATGAACCCGCCGACGCCCGCGAGGAACGCCCAGCCCGCCGCGATCGCCCAGACGTGCGGCGGCAGTTGGCTTCCGTGGAAGCTGTCGATCAGCGCGAACCGCATGAGGTCGATGTAGACGGCGGCGGGGTTGCACTCCAGCAGCAGATGCACGAACGCCGGGATGTTCCGGTCGGCGAGCATGTGGTCGATGCTGAACATCACGCCCGAGGCGTACATCCAGGTGCGCAGCACGAACGGCATCAGCTGCGAGATGTCGGGGGTCTTGGCGCCGATCCGTGCCATCACCATCGCGATGCCGGCGTTGAACACGAACTGCAGCGTCAGCGCGGGGACGATCAGCAGCCAGGACGGGGCGAGGGGAACCCCGAAGGCCAGCAGGATCACGACCAGCGCGGCCATCGAGAACAGCAGCTGCTGGAGCTGCTGCAGGCAGTACGACAGGGGCAGCGAGGCCCGGGGGAAGTGCAGGGCCCGCACCAGGCCGAGGCTGCCGGATATCGCCCGGGTGCCCGCCATGATCGAGCTCTGGGTGAAGGTCCACACGAACACGCCGGTCACGAGGAACGGGACGTAGTCCGGCACCCCCTTCTTGGTGCCCATGAGCAGGCCGAAGATCAGGTAGTAGACCGCCGCGTTCAGCAGGGGGTTCGCGATCTGCCAGACCTGGCCGAGTTTCGCCTGGCTGTACTGCGCGGTCAGCTTCGCCGTGGCGAACGCGGTGATGAAGTGCCGCCGGGCCCACAGCTGCCGTACGTACGCGCCGAGCGAGGGGCGGGCCCCGCTGACGCTCAGGCCGTACCGCTCGGCGCGTACGTACGGCAGCTGTGGGC
>NZ_JARGEE010000689.1:0-2920 GCF_033794485.1 Streptomyces sp. MB09-02B | reverse complement strand
CACCCCCCCCCACGGCGGGTCCCGCAGGCCCGACACACCCCCACGGAAAGAGAGTCCCGTGTCCCGATCCCCGCTCCAGGCCGCCCTGTTCGACATGGACGGCACGCTCGTCGACACAGAGCGGCTGTGGTGGGACGCGGTGGCGGAGGTGGCCGCCGGCCTCGGACGCGCGCTGTCCGAGGCCGACCAGCCGGACGTCCTGGGCCGCCCCGTCGAGCACACCGCCGCCTGGCTCGCCGCCCGCACCGGCGCCGACGGGGACGCGCTCTCCGCCGGACTGCACCGGGAGTTCGCCGACCGGGTCCGCACCGGGATCGTGCCCCGCCCCGGCGCGCTGGAGCTGCTGCGGGCCCTGGCCCGCGAGGGCGTCCCCACCGCCCTGGTCACCGCGTCGCCGCGGGCCGTCGCCGACACCGTCCTCGACGTCCTCGGCCGCGACCTGTTCGCCGTCTCCGTCACGGCCGACGACACCGAGCACACCAAGCCCGCCCCCGACCCCTACCTCGCCGCCTGCCGCGCCCTCGGCGTCGACCCCGCCGCCTGCGTCGCCGTCGAGGACACCAGGACCGGGGTCACCTCGGCCGAGGCCGCGGGCTGCGTGGTCCTCGCCGTTCCCTCGCTCGCCCCCATCGAGGAGGCCCCCGGGCGGACCGTCCGGGAGAGCCTGGAGGGCGTGACACCGGCGAGCCTGCGTCGGCTGGTCGCGCCCGACGGTCCCGCCCTGCGGGTGATGACCTGGAACCTCTGGTTCGGCGGCACCAAGGTCCGCGACCACCGCGCCAAGCAGCTCAAGGTGATCACCGAGACCGGTGTCGACGTGGTCGGCCTCCAGGAGACGTACGGCACCGCCGCACAGGAACTCGCCGAAGCCCTCGGCTGGCACCACCACCGGGCCGGCGACAACCTCGGCATCATCAGCCGCCACCCGATCACGGCCCGCCTCGGTGACCCCGACGTCGGCTTCTACGGGGCCGCCGGCGTCCGGATCAGGACCGACGCCGGTACCGAGGTGGACGTCTGGACCGTCCACCTGGACTACACGCCGTACGGCCCCTACGAGGCTGCCTTCGACGGGCTGCCCACCGCCGAGCTGATCGCCCACGAGGAGGTGCGGCTGGCCCAACTGCGGGACTGCCTGCGCCGGATCGACGACACCGCGCCCGGGGCGCCCGGCGCGTCCGGCGCGACCGCCGTGCCCGTCGTGCTCGTCGGCGACTTCAACAGCCCCTCGCACCTCGACCGGCCACACCTCGACCGGCCGGACGTCGACTGGCCGGTGACCAGGGCCGCCGAGGCGAGCGGACTGCGCGACTCCTACCGCGAGGCCCACCCCGACCCCGTACGGGAGCCGGGCCACACCTGGTCGCCGGTCCACGTGGAACACGAGGACGGCAGCGGCCGGCCCGAGCCGCAGGACCGGATCGACTTCGTCCTGCACCGGGGTCTCGCGGTGCTCGATTCCCGGACCCATGTCAGCGGCACACCCCGCCCCTGGCCGGACGTCGAGGACAACGACTGGCCGTCGGACCACGCCGCGGTGATCACCACGTTCGCGCTGGAGCCGGGCGCCCGCGAGTGATCCCCGATATCCCCTGGGCCGGAAGGGGTCGGCCCGGCTAGCATCGGTGCCATGACCTGGCGACATTGATCCACCAGCCGCGCCTCCCGAGGACCGCCTCGGACGCCGTTCCGACGACGTCCGATCCGCTCCTTCTGGAAGGCCTCATGACTCTCTCACCTGCGCGTGCGCCCGGTGTCGCGACCACTGATGTCCGACGGCTCACGGCCACGCTGTACGGGTACGCGTTCCTCGACGACTTCGTGCTGCTCTACCCGGTGTACGCGCTGCTGTTCAGCGACACCGGACTGTCGATCTGGCAGATCTCCTCCCTGTTCGCCCTGTGGTCCGTCACCGGGATCGTGCTGGAGGTGCCCTCCGGTGCCTGGGCGGACGCCGTCTCGCGGCGTCTGCTGCTGTGGGTGGGGCCGCTGCTCACCGCCGCCGGCTTCGCCCTGTGGGTGATGGCTCCCTCGTACTGGGCCTTCGCCCTCGGGTTCGTCCTGTGGGGAGTACGCGGCGCGCTCGGTTCCGGTGCGCTGGAAGCACTGGTCTACGACGAACTCGACCGGCTGGGCGCCGCCGACCGGTACGCGCGGGTCGTCGGCCGGGCCCAGGCGGTCGGCATGGTCGCCGTGATGGCCGCGATGGGGCTGGCCGGGCCGGTGCTCGACCTCGGCGGTTACCCGGCCGTGGGCGCGGCGAGCGTCCTGGTCTGTGTGCTGACCTCGGTGGTGGCCGCGCGTTTCCCGGAGCACCGGGAGGCGGTGCCGGGGCCGAAGCACGCCTCCACCCTCGCCACCCTGCGGGCGGGGCTCACCGAGGTCCGCCGGGACCGTTCCGTACGGGGCGCGATGCTGCTCGTGCCGGCCGTCGGGGCGGTCTGGGGCGCGCTCGACGAGTACACGCCGCTGCTGGTCCGGGACACCGGGGTGGCCGAGCAGACGGTTCCGTACCTGCTGCTGGTGATCTGGGTGGGGCCGGCGATCGGTAGCCTGCTGACCGGGGTGGGGGAGCGGTGGGGCACGGCCGGGCTGGGGATGGTGCTGGCGGGCTCGGCGGTCGCGCTGGCCATCGGGGCGCTGATGGGGACGCCGGTCGGGATCGGGCTCGTCGCCGTCGCCTTCGGGGGGTTCCAGCTGGTCAACGTGCTCGCCGACGCGCGGTTGCAGGACCGGATCGACGGGGCTCGGCGGGCGACGTTGACGTCCGTCGCGAGCATGGGGACCGAGACGGCGACGGTCGCCGTCTTCGCGGCGTACGCGGCGATCGGTGCGGGGCATGCGCACGGGGTGGTGTTCGCCCTGTTCGCGGTGCCGTATCTGGTGACGGCGGGGGTGTTGGTGGTGCGGAGGGGCGCGT
>NZ_JARGEE010000688.1:0-2937 GCF_033794485.1 Streptomyces sp. MB09-02B | reverse complement strand
GAGACGGGCTCCCGGTGGTGGGAGAGGATGTCTCCCGGGGGTGGGAGACGGGCTCCCGGCGGCTCGGGTCGTGGTGTCCCGGGGCGGGAGTCGTACTCCCTGTCGGTGTCCCTGTGCTGGACGGGTCGATGCAGTGACTATCTCCCTCCCTGTGAGGGCGGTCACCCTTCCGTTCATTTAGTTCACGCCTACACGTCGATGCAGACTGTTGCCATGCGCGTCCCGCCCCGCCTCCGTCCCCGCAGCCTCGCAGGTCAGCTCTTCGCCGTTCAGGCGGTGCTGATCGCCGCCGTGGTTGCGGGGTACGCGCTGTTCACGTACGTCAGCGACCGCTCCCAGGCGGAGGAGGCGGGGCGCCGTCATGCCCTGGCCGTGGCGGCCACCGTCGCCGATTCCCCGTCGGTCCGTGCGGCGATCCACACCTCCGACCCCACGGCGCGGCTCCAGCCGTACGCCACCGAGGTGCAGCGGCACGCCGGCGTCGACTTCGTGACGATCATGACTCCCGACGGCATCCGCTGGACCCACCCGGACCGCGACCGGATCGGTGAGCACTTCCTCGGCCACATAGAGGATGCGCAGAAGGGCGGCTCGATCACCGAGACCTACACCGGCACCCTCGGCCCGTCGGTCCGCGCGGTCACCCCGATCGTGGAGAACGGCGAGGTCATCGGCCTGGTCAGCGCCGGGATCCGGGTGCAGGCGATCAGCGACCGCGTCCAGGACCAGCTCACGGCCCTGGTCGGCGTGGCCGCCGGTGCCCTCGCTCTCGGCGGCGTCGGCACCTATATCGTCAACGCCCGCCTGCGCCGCCACACCCACAACATGAACGCCTCCGAGCTGAGCAACATGCACGACTACCACCAGGCCGCCCTGCACGCCGTGCGCGAGGGCCTGCTGATGCTCGACGGCCAGTACCGGGTGGCGCTCATCAACGACGGGGCGCGGGAGTTGCTGGGGGTGACGGACGACGTGGTCGGCCGTTCGGTGGCGGACCTGGGGCTGCCCGCCCCGCTGACGGGAGCGCTGCTCTCCTCCGAGCCCCGGGTGGACGAGGTGCTCCTGACCGCGGAACGGGTGCTGGTCGTGAACACCTCACCGGTGTCGGGCGGTCAGCGCCGGGGCGCGGTGGTCACCCTGCGCGACGTGACCGAACTCCAGTCCCTCACGGGCGAGCTGGACTCCGAGCGCGGTTTCACCCAGGCGCTGCGTTCCCAGGCGCACGAGGCCGCCAACCGCCTCCACACGGTCGTCTCGCTGATCGAGCTGGGCCGCTCGGACGAGGCGATCGACTTCGCGACGGCGGAACTGGAGCTGGCGCAGGCGCTGACGGACCAGGTCGTGGCGGCGGTCAGCGAACCGGTGCTCGCCGCCCTGCTGCTGGGCAAGGCCGCCCAGGCGAACGAACGGGGCGTCGAGCTGGTGGTCTCCGAGGACAGCCGTATCGACGACGGCCTCCTGCCGGAGTCCCTTCCGGCCCGCGACCTGGTCACGGTCCTGGGCAACCTGATCGACAACGCGGTGGACGCGGCACAGGGGTCGGTCGGAGCGCGGGTGACGGTGACGGCGTACACGGACGAGCGGGCCGGGACGGCGGACGGGTCGGTGCTGGTGCTGCGGGTGTCGGACACGGGGAGCGGTGTGGATCCGGCCCTCGCGGAGGCCGTCTTCGAGCGCGGCTTCTCCACGAAGCCCTCCGGGCCCGGCGGCCGCGGCCTCGGTCTGGCGCTCGTCCGGCAGACCGCGCGCCGCCACGGGGGCACGCTGACGGTGTCGGAGGCGGCCGGGGGCGGGGCCGAGTTCGAGGTGCGGCTGCCGCTGGACACGGGCGGTGCGGGCAGCACGGACGAGACGGCGCAGGCCGCACGGGTCCCCCGGGACGACCAGGCGGGCCTGTCAGGCCTGACCGGCCTGGTCGACCAGGTCGACCAGGCCACTGGGACCGCCCGGACCCCTCAGGCCGCGAAAAGCCCCCATACTGCACAGACTGCTCAGACTGTCCAGGCCCCTCGGGCCGCTGCGGCTGGAGGCGACGACGCATGACGAAGGCCGGGTCCGACCCCATCAGAGTCCTGGTCGTCGAGGACGACCCCGTGGCCGCCGACGCGCACATGATGTACGTCGGCAGGGTCCCCGGCTTCACGGCGGTCGGCAAGGCCCACACGGGCGCGGAGGCGCGGCGCGCGCTGGACCGTATGCCGGTGGACCTGCTGCTGCTGGACCTGCACCTGCCGGACGTGCACGGTCTGCAACTGGCCCGTTCCCTCCGCGCGGCCGGTTACCACGCGGACGTGATAGCGGTGACGTCGGCGAGGGACCTGACGGTGGTCCGGGAGGGCGTCTCGCTGGGCGTGGTCCAGTACGTCCTCAAACCCTTCACGTTCGCAACCCTCCGCGACCGTCTCGTCCGCTACGCCGAGTTCCACGCGGCGGCGGGCGAGGCGAGCGGCCAGGACGAGGTCGACCGGGCGCTGGCGACCCTGCGGGCCCCGGGCCCGGCGGCGCTGCCGAAGGGGCTGAGCGCCCCGACGCTGGAACGGGTGACGGTGACCCTGCGGGACGCGGGCGAGGGCCTGACGGCGGCCGGGGTGGCGGAGGCGGTCGGCATCTCACGCATCACGGCCCGGCGCTATCTGGAGCACCTGGTGGACGCCGGCCGCGCGGCACGGAGCCCGCAGTACGGGCAGGTGGGGCGGCCGGAGCTGCAGTACCGGTGGGTGAAGGGCTAGGGCCGGCGCCTCACGGCGACCGGTGCAGACGCATTGACCTGACTAGACCACTCCCCTTAGCGTCACCGGGCACCACCCAAGGCCACAGCGACGTAGCCAGCAGGAGGTCGTGCCCGCAATGCCGGGACGAATGCCACCAACACCGGGACGACCGGAACCAGGGCGGCGGACGCGGTCAGCCGCAGCCGGTGCACCGGGGTGAGCCGTT
>NZ_JARGEE010000687.1:0-2953 GCF_033794485.1 Streptomyces sp. MB09-02B | reverse complement strand
GTTGTGCGGTGAAAGCTCCACTGCCTGCGGCGAACAGGCCGGTGCCGGCGAATCCACGCGGGCACCGGCTGTCACGGCACCGAGGAAAGCGGTGCCGGTGAACCGCCGATACAGCAATGCTTCGTCGGTGCCGACGGGGGTGAGTCGTTCGATGGTGTGTCGGCCGTCGGGAAACGCCGTGGCCAGTGCGGTCAGCAGCATGACAAGGACGTCGCGGTCGCTGGCTTCGTCGCCGAAGCCTGCGCAGCGGTTGTGGTCGTGGAAGTCCTCGGCCAGTGAGCTATTCCCAGTAACCGTCGGATACCGTCGGTGATCGCGAGGCGCGTCGCGCAGTCCGCGGTATCCCCAAGTCCGGGCAGGCGTAAGGCCCCGGTTGGGCCGTCCGCAGCCGAGCCCGAGCAGGCCGCCCGCGACACCGCGAGCGGCCCACTGCTTCGGGGCATACGCACTGACTACGCGTCAGCTCTCCTCGCTCGCACGGCGCCTGCGCGCGAAGTAGACCGCGGCGGTACCGACCGCCACGACCGCGAGACCGGCACCCGCCAGGACGGGAGCGCTGCTCGACGCGCCGGTCTCGGCCAGATCTCCGTTCGCGGTCGGATCATTCGCCCCCGTGTCCGTGGCAGACCCGGGCGTGGCAGACCCGGGCGTGGCGGACCCGCTGGGGGTCGGGGACGCGTCCACACCGGGTGCGTCGTTCTTGGCGACTACCGCCGCGAAGGCGCCTGCGATCACCTTGTGGCCTTCGGCGTTGGGGTGGGGGTCCTTCTTCGTGCACGCCCATGTCAGCTTGCAGATCTTGGCGACGTTCGTCGGCACCTCACCCGCGCCGGGCACGTTCACCTGAGTGGTGAAGTCGTCCGAGGAGAAGGCCCCGGCCACGTCCGCCACCTTGAAGCCGGTTGACTTGTACACCTGGGTGATCCCCGTGTTGGCGGCCTTGACCAGGGGTGCCGACTCCTTGGCGGCCTGCTGCCCTGCGGCGCCCTGCAGCCAAGCCCCCAGGAACGGGTTGTAGTAAGTAGAGCCCACGAACTGGGTGCCGTTCGTGCCGGCCTTGCGGAGTGCACCCGCGATCTGGGCGAGGTTCTTCGCCATGGTCTGACTCGTGCTGTTCAGGCACACCACGTCGAGGGCGCCGGCCGGGCTGACGCAATTGCGGAGGATGTCGTTCGCGCCCACGCTGAGGGTCACGTAGGCAACCTTGCCGCGGTGCTGGGCCATGGCCTGCAGGGCAGCGTCCAGTTGGGACTTGGCGTTCGGGTAGTCGCACTTTCCGCCGTTGATCAGAGACTCGGTGGTCTCAGCGGTGCAGCCGAGGCGTATGTGCTTCAGTCCGGGAGTGCGCTGCTTGAGCTGCGCGTACAACTGGTCGGTGTAGGCGACGTCGGTGTCCTTGTCGACGTCCGGCTGATAGCCGGTGGTCAGGGAGTCACCGACCGAGATGTAGTACGTGGTGTCCTGGCCGTTGCTCGCCTCGTCGGCGGCGGCCAGTCCGGGCGTGCTCAGCACGATCGTCATAGCAGAGACGGCCAGCCGGGGGCCGAATAGCTGAAGGTATTTCATCACGTACGGGCGCTTTCCAGTTGTTGGGGTGCTGGGGGATGCCGAAAGGCATGGCATGAAGCGTGACTGGAAGCAGCGAAGCTCAGCCGCTACGGTTTTCGGGCATCCAGGTAAGGCCTTCTTGTGAAGACATAGGGAGGATTTCTGCCTCCGCAAGCTGCGGACCTGCCTGACTTCGCTCCGGAGGTAGAGGCTTCAACTTAGCAAGGTTGACAACGACTTGGACATGGAGGGCCGATAAAGGAATGATCACAACAGCACGTGCAACCATCAGAAAGGCACGACCGGCCAGAAATGGGTGACCGGACTCGTTGGTAGCCATTCGCTGAGTGATCGACTGGGTGGCGCATATTCCTCGCGGGCAGGCCGCCAACTGCACACGAGCTAAACCGCTTCGGGATCGGTTCTACTGTGGATCAGGGGTGCTTGGGGTGCCGTTGTCACAGTTCTTCCAGCCTTGCGCGCGCCGCATCATCTCGCCTCGTCGGCGGGGTCGCATGTGCCGGCCGAGGTACTGGAGGTGGCGCGGGCAGGCTCAGAGACGTAGATACAAACGCGGAAACAGCTTCCAGATCAGTGGCAGCGAGGTAGACGAGACCACCCTTGCTCAAGCCTCGAAAACGCGAGCCGGTCCTGCACAAGAGGGCCCAAGCCCGTCCCTTTCGGGTAGTGAAACGACTGCGCTCCGCTCGCGAAGTGTATTCGATCTCGATGTCCAGATCGCGCTGCTCGGCACATGACCACCAGGCACTCCAGTGTGGGTCGTCGTGGAACATTCGACTACAGTGCTGGCTGCATTGAAATAAGCCGCAGGAATGTCGTTCTCGCTGTGCAGAGCGAGGCAGAGCCAGGGGATATTCCTCCCCGCTGTGATGGCCGTCGGCTCTTCGGGCTCGTCCCTGAAGAAACCAGGGAGTGGGCCCAGCCATGGTTCTCCGGTGGTGATCTCATAGGCTGTGGATACAGTCTCAGCAAGGCCGCCTGACTCGCTAAAGTCCCGGGCGTGGCCAGCCACTCGGTCAGGATAAATTAGCCTCCCTGCCACCGGCGGGTGGGGCCGTCGGGCACCGTCACGGTGTTCGCGTCACGGGTCACGACAACGTCGGTTACCACGGGTACTCCTTGACGATCAGGGTTCGGCTCGCTCACTCTGACCGAATTGCTTGCTAATGGGAAGTGCATACCTTCAGGTGAGGTGAGCACGTGCAGGAAAGTAAGCAGGGCGACGTCCGTAATCCCGCCTGCCCTGGCAGGCAGCTGTTCGACCTGGTCACCGCCCGGTGGGCCGCCTGAGGTTCCCCCGAGATGCGGAGGGTGCTGACAGAGGGTCAGATGGTTCTCATGAGAGGAACATCGACCATGGCTGCCCCCAGGAAGTACTCGTTGG
>NZ_JARGEE010000686.1:0-2957 GCF_033794485.1 Streptomyces sp. MB09-02B | reverse complement strand
GGGACGGGTGGGCGCCACGGCGACTGCCGGCGCCGAACTCCCCTGCCCCTGGCGCGACTCGGGGACGCCGTCCGGCGCCCGGTCGTCGGGGCGGGCGGCGGCTCCCCGCACACCCGGCACCCTCTCCCGCAGCTCCGCGAGCCTGCTCGTACCGATCACCGTGGCGCCCATCGTGCCCAGCCCGACGCCCGACAGCACGAGGGCCGCGCAGGTGACCAGGGCCAGCAGCAGGGTGACGAGCCGTTGCCGGGCGCGGCGGGGCGCGGCGTGCGGGCGCCGGACCGGGCCGGACGGGCGGTCGCCGGCGGATTCCCCGCCCGGCATGGGCTTGGGCCGCAACGCTGTCTGTTCCATGGTGGCCACCTCCGGCCGGAGACCTACCCGGGGCACCACGGCACGACGAGCCACGAAAGAGTGAGACTGACGCCCCGTCACATCGAGCATCCAGCGCAGGACGGTCAGCCCGTGTCCGGCGGCTTCCTGGCGACGCTCTTCCAGCCGGAGCCGGCCGGTGACGGCAGCCACCCGCACGCGATCGTACGCGCGTGCGCCCGGGCCGCGGTCGAGCACGCGACCCGGGCGGCGGAGCGCCGGCAGGCGTGACCGACGGACGTCCACCCGGCCGACGAGGACCGCAGCGCCGACGGCTCAGCCGGCGTGCGCCGGGGTGAAGGACAGCACCGGTGGCCGGTCCGGGACGAAGCCATGGGCCCGGCGGGCGAGGAACTCGGGCTTGTAGCGGTCGACCTGCCGGTGCCAGTTGAGGATGCCGGACATCCAGTTGCTCAGGTCGGTCACATAGCCGTCCATGACGGTGCGCGCCTCCTGGGACAGCGCGAAGTCGTCGTAGACGACCGGGAGTTCATGGGCGACGACATGCTGGAACTGTCGCATCCGCTGGGTCATCAGGTCATGGATCACGCCGAGCGCGGTCGGGTAGTCGCAGCCGAAGAAGTTCTGCACGACGAGGATCGCGTTGTGGACCTCGCCCTCGTACTCGATCTCCTTCTGGTACGAGAAGACGTCGTTGATGAGCCAGCCGTAGTCGATGGCCGCGTTCTCCAGGGAGCGGACGGGGCCGCTGCGGTAGACCTCGGGCGGGATCCGTGGGCCGTGGCCCATCCGGCACAGGCTGAGGGTCATGTCGGAGCCGAAGGTGGCGCGCCGCATCTCCAGGTAGTCGACCGGGTCGGGGATCCGGTTCTGGATCTGGTTGAACACCTCCCACACCCAGCTCTCCGTCATCTTGTCGACGGACTGCTTCAGGCCGCGCCGCTCGTCGGGGGTCATCGTCGCCGTCGTGCGGGCCCAGAGGTCGACGAGGCCCCGTTCCATGCCGTTGACCGGGACGGGGACCGGCTCCCCGTCGACGGGCATGCAGTCGGAGAGCCGGGCCGTGGTCACACGTGCGGCGGCGAGGTCGCGGCGGTGGCCGAAGACGAGGGGGTAGTAGTCGTCGCCGTAGGTGCCCCAGGCCAACCAGGCGGAGCTGAGGTCGAGTTGGTCGGGGGTCGCGTCCGGGTCGAGGCCCGCCGAGCAGAGCGGCAGGTCGGCGGCGGCGAGCCGCTCCTCGTCCCAGACGCCCTCGCTCAGCATGCCCATCGCGTGCATCCACGCGGTGAGGCGAGGGCGGGCACCGTCCAGGTGCGGGCAGAGCTCGACCTGGAACGGCATGTGGAAATCGGGGAGTTGCGAGGGTCCGACCTTCTGGTACGGCACATGGGTGTGGGCGCGCAGCCGTTCCGCGGCGGCGGTCGCGAGCAGGGCGCCCACGTCGGCGGCGGAGGTACCGAAGCCGGGCTGGGCGAGGAGGGCGGGGCCGGAGAGGACGGCGCCGCCGAGGTCGAGCGGGCCGCGCGCCGATTCGGCGCCCTGGTTCATGTACCGGCTGGACCGCATGTGCCACTCGTGGCCGCCGGACTGCCAGTCCTGGAGCCCCTTCGTGTACGCCGCGACGGCGGCGACCTCGGCCGGGGTGAGGCCCTTCTCCAGCGCCAGAGCGGGGACTTCGGTGAGCGCGGTGTTCTCGAACTGGTGGAGCCGGGAGGTCAGGATGTCGTTGACGGTGTCGGCGGCCTGCTGGGTGCCGCAGCCGAAGAAGGTCTCCAGGACGAGGACGCCGTTGCTGTTCTCCCCCTCGTCCTCGACCTCCCGCTGGTACGAGAACAGGTCGTTGCGCAGGTGGACGGCGTCGGAGAACGTCTCCATCAGGACCCTGAGCGGCCTCGCCCCCGCGACGGCGGCCGGGACCTCGGCGGTCGCGTACTCGACGAGACCGGCCGACCAGGGCGCGCCGCCGACCTTGCGGCGCATCTCGATGTACTCGACCGGGTTGGCGATCCGGCCCTCGTTGATGTTGGACAGCTCCCACATCGACTCGTTGAGCAGGTGCTCGGTGGAGACGGCGAAACGACGGCGCCAGTCCATCGACATCGACGGCACCGTACGCGCCCAGAGGTCGGCGAGGCCCGCCTCCACCGGGTTCCGCGGCTCCGGTACGGGGGTCGCGAGGTCCAGCGGCATGAAGAGCGGTAGCCGGTCGAGGTGGGCCTTGCCGCCGAGGCGGTCCTGGGTGCGCTTGTAGAGCTCCAGGAAGTGGTCGTCGAAGAAGAAGACCCACACATACCAGTCGGTGATGAGCGAGAGCGCCGGACCGTCGCAGTCGGGGTGGGTGTACGCGCACAGCAGACCGTAGTCGTGCGCGTCCAGGTCCGCCTGGCACCAGACGCCGGAGCCCTCCAGCATGCCCATCTCCCGGGCCCACGCGGAGGAGTGCGCGCGGGCCTCTTCGAGGTGCGGGTTCAGCCGCGCGGGATACGGCAGGTAGAAGTGCGGGAGTTCGAACGGCTGCGTCATGGCCGGGGCCCTACCCGTGGCCTCCGGCCGGCATCCGGATGGGCGCAGATGATCACACCATCGCGTGAACCTTGGGTTTTTCGCCCCCGCCGCCCCTACCC
>NZ_JARGEE010000685.1:0-2958 GCF_033794485.1 Streptomyces sp. MB09-02B | reverse complement strand
GGCGTGCGGGGCCGCTTCGTCCAGGGGCCTGACGAGCCGCTGCTGCCGCGGAGGCCGTGACCGGCGGGGGCACAGGGGCCGCCGGCCGCCTCACCGCCCGCCGGGTGCGCCGCGTGCCGGGCCCGCGCCGGCACCGGCGGCCAGGCGCGAGGACCGCCTTCGGCGGGCGGGCTTCGCTGCCGCCGCCCAAGCGGACGGCGCGGCCGGCGCCACCGGACGCCGGAGGGGACGTGGCGGCGGAAGGGGCGCCGGCCGCGGCGGGCCGCAGGGGTGCGCCGTCCGGCGGGGGCGGCCGGTTCGTGCGGCGCGGACGGCCGGAGCCGCCGACCTTGACAAACGGGCACGCCGGTTTGTTACTTTCCGATGTCCGCTCGTCTTCCACTTCAGTCCGCGGAGCTTTTCCGTCGGCATACTCGAACGAGGCTGATCATGGAGATACCACCTCTTCCGGCCGGCCGGTCCGGGATCGGGATGCTGGAATCCTTCGTGGGCCGGGGGTTCGCGGCCGCTCTGCAGGACGGCCTGAGCCGGTCGGTGCCGCCGTACGCTCCCGAGCCCCGCGCCGGGACCGGACGCCGCTCGGCGCCGCTGGAGCGCCGCGGTCCCGGCCGGGAGCACGAGGACGAGGAGGAGCTGTCCCCCGGTGAGCTGCTCTCCCGCGAGGCCGGCGCGATCCTCGCCCTCTTCGAGCGGCGGCTGCGCTCGGCACCGGAGTGGGGCCCTGAACTGGGACCGGACACGGTCGCGGTCCGGGCCGCGCTGACCGCTTTCGCCGGCCGGGTCCTCGACGACGCCGGGGGGCGGGCCGAGGAAGCGGCCGGGCGGGGTGCGCCGCGCGGTCCCGGTTCGCCGGTGCTGACGCTGCACCTGGCCGGTGCGGCGGGCAGTCTGCTGACCGAGTGCGCGCTGCTGCACGTCGCGGAGGGCCCGCACTGCGCGCGGGCCCTCGCCCGGGCGCTCGCGCTGATCCGGCCGATCGGCCGGGCCGTGCGCAGGCAGACCGCCGCCCTGCCCGTGCCGGCCGGCGCGCACGGCGATCTGTGGCACGAACGGCGCAGACTGGCCCGCGAGGTGCACGACGGGCTCGGCACGGATCTCTTCGTGGCGCTGCGCCGCCTGGAGCTGCGGGCGGCGCACGACGACGACCCCGGCGGGCATCTGGCCGCTGCCGGGACGTCCTTGCGTTCGGCGCTCGGCACGGCGCGTGGCCTGGCCACCGGGCTGCGCGAGCAGAGCGTGGTGCCGCCCCTGCAGGAAGCGGTCGAATCCTTCACCGCGCAGGCCGCGCCCGGCCCGGTCCGCGTCGTCTTCTCCGCCACCGGCGCCGAGCGCACCGTGCCCGATTCCTCGCGCCATGAGCTCTTCCTGGCCGTGCGGGAATGCCTGCGCAACTGTTTCCAGCACGCGGGGGCCGACCAGATCACCGTGACCAGCCGTGTCACACGCCGCTGGACCCATGTCCGGGTGAAGGACAACGGCACCGGTTTCGACGCCGGCGGCACCGGCCCGGCCGTGCACGACGGCAACGGGCTTCGCTGTGTGGCAGAGCGCATCGCCGCGATCGGCGGACGCGTCACCATCGACAGCGCACCCGGAGAAGGCACCAGCATCGACATCCATCTGCCGCTCCACGGCCGGCCACGCACCGGCCGGGCGGCCCCCGCGAGCGGCCACGGCGAGCGGCCACGCACCGGCCAGGCCCGCCGCTGAAAGAGGCCCGGAGCCCTTGAGGCGGCCGCCCCGCGCACGCGGCGGCACAAGCCCGCCGCCCCCGCCGCGCAGCCCGGTGACGGGCTCGTGGCCCCCACGGCCGGCACGACCCTTCACCCCCGTCCCTGATGATCCGGGAGAGAGGTGCTGCCCCCCCGGTCCCGGCGGCACCGGTCGACCGCCGATGGAAGCGTCTCCGCCGGGCCCACAGGGCCGCACCATACGGCTGCCGGTCTCCCCGGACCGAACAAACAACCTGAACAGACCCACGGACCCTGACCGAACAGACACAAGCACCCCCGGCGGATGCCGGACGGCGGATGCCGGACGGCGGATGCCGGACGGCGGATGCCGGACGGCGGATGCCGGACGGCGGATGCCGGACGGCGGATGCCGGACGGCGCAGGTCCGCGCGGACCTGCGCCGTCCGGCATCCGCCGTCCGGCATCCGCCGTCCGGCATCCGCCGTCCGGCATCCGCCGTCCGGCATCCGCCGTCCGGCATCCGCCGTCCGGCATCCGCCGGGGGTGCTTGTGTCTGTTCGGTCAGGGTCCGTGGGTCTGTTCAGGTTGTTTGTTCGGTCCGGGGAGACCGGCAGCCGTATGGTGCGGCCCTGTGGGCCCGGCGGAGACGCTTCCATCGGCGGTCGACCGGTGCCGCCGGGACCGGGGGGGCAGCACCTCTCTCCCGGATCATCAGGGACGGGGGTGAAGGGTCGTGCCGGCCGTGGGGGCCACGAGCCCGTCACCGGGCTGCGCGGCGGGGGCGGCGGGCTTGTGCCGCCGCGTGCGCGGGGCGGCCGCCTCAAGGGCTCCGGGCCTCTTTCAGCGGCGGGCCTGGCCGGTGCGTGGCCGCTCGCCGTGGCCGCTCGCGGGGGCCGCCCGGCCGGTGCGTGGCCGGCCGTGGAGCGGCAGATGGATGTCGATGCTGGTGCCTTCTCCGGGTGCGCTGTCGATGGTGACGCGTCCGCCGATCGCGGCGATGCGCTCTGCCACACAGCGAAGCCCGTTGCCGTCGTGCACGGCCGGGCCGGTGCCGCCGGCGTCGAAACCGGTGCCGTTGTCCTTCACCCGGACATGGGTCCAGCGGCGTGTGACACGGCTGGTCACGGTGATCTGGTCGGCCCCCGCGTGCTGGAAACAGTTGCGCAGGCATTCCCGCACGGCCAGGAAGAGCTCATGGCGCGAGGAATCGGGCACGGTGCGCTCGGCGCCGGTGGCGGAGAAGACGACGCGGACCGGGCCGGGC
>NZ_JARGEE010000684.1:0-2963 GCF_033794485.1 Streptomyces sp. MB09-02B | reverse complement strand
GTGGTGCTGTGTTCCGTGGACCATTGAAGGCCCGGGGCGGCCCCGCCCGTCCATCATCCCCCAGGGCCAGTTGGCGGGGGAGATGTAGGGACTTCCCGGAAGCGAGGGGGGCCGCCCCGGGCCTTCAATGGTCCACGGAACACAGCACCACAGGGGAATCGCACCGGGGGATCGCGAGGAACCAAAGGAACCAAAGGAGCGGAAGGAATAGAAGGGACCAAGGGAAACAGGGGAAATGAACCAGGTCGCGGAACTAGGGGGACGGCTCATGCCGGCATCCGTGGAACGCGGGGATCTCACCTCGGGATCCGACCGGCTCGACTCGGTCGAGATCAAGGTGACGTTCTCGGGTGCGGGCGCGGCCGCCGCGACCTGGGCGCCGGCGCCGGACATCGGGGGAGCCCGGCGCCGCGTCTACTTCTGTGAGGCCCTCGCCCGCTCCACGGCGCCAGGTCACCTGCCGCTTCTGGATGCGGGGCTGATCCTGCGCCTTCGGGCGGGGAGCGGGCGGGGCGGGGCCGCGACCGCGGAACTGCGGCCCTGTCGCCGGTCCCGGCTCTCGGAACGTTGGCTGCGCTTCCGTGAGCAGGGACCGGATTCCCTCCACCTGGCGGGCGCCTGGTTGGGCGACCGCCGGGTGCTTTCCGCCGCCCTCGTCTCCCACTGCGGGCGTGCGGCCGTGGAGGCCGCCGCCACCGGCACCAAGCCCCTGGACCTCGTCTTCTCCGACCTCCAGCGCGCCTTCCTCGCGGACTGCGCCGACATCGACGTCGACTTCGGCGCGCTCGACGTCCTGGGCCCCGTGGACACGGTCCGCCGGCGCGGGGTGCGCCTCGACCATCACGAAGTGACCGTGGAGCACTGCACGGTGGGCGCGGACCGGTCCCTGCAGTGGCTGGAGGTTTCGAAGCGGGTCGCCCCCGAAGGGGCCGAGGTCGTCCAGGCCTCCCTGACCGCCCTCCTGCGGGGCAAGGGGCTCGAACCGGATCTGGGGCGGGGTGTCCGGCTGCGGCGGGTGCTTGAGTCGCTGGCCGCGGAAAGGGGCTGAGGTCGGGCCGGAGGAAATGCTGGGCTCGGTGGTTCTTCGGCCGCGGTTTCGTCGGGGCTGGTCGCGCAGTTCCCCGCGCCCCTCTGGGGCGTACTTCCGTCGGGGCCGGGCGGTGCAGCACATGCAGGAGCGGGCGGGGGAGAGCGGCGGGAAAGGGCGGCGAAGAGGCAGGAGCCCCTGCGCCGAAAGGCGAGGGGCTCCTTGGGTACTGCTCTCAGACGTCGTCAGAGGGGCATCCCTCGGATCGAACGGTTCAGACGGGGGTGACGTTCTCCGCCTGCGGACCCTTCGGGCCCTGCGTCACGTCGAAGGAGACCTGCTGGTTCTCCTCCAGCGAACGGAAGCCGTTCGCGTTGATGGCGGAGTAGTGGACGAACACGTCCGGTCCGCCACCTTCCTGGGCGATGAAGCCAAAGCCCTTTTCGGCGTTGAACCACTTCACGGTTCCGGTAGCCATAAGCCCTCCTTGGGCCCAAAGGGTTTGCCCTGCTCCAGAACCCTGCAAGTGTGAAAACAAGATGCCGCACAACTGCATACGTCTGAAAACGACAAGAGCCCGCGGTTACATGCTCCGCAGGCTCTGTACTGCAAGGGAAACCAAACTGCAACTTGCGGCGAGCCTAGCACGCGGGCAGGGGAATGCAATAGAGGGCAAGATCACGTCACCCGGATGTTTGAACCGCTCGGGTCTCGGTTTGACTGACCGCCTCTACTTCCCCGCCCGTCCCACCGACGACACGCCGTCGAAAGTGTTGACACGGGGTGTACATCCGGTTTCGGGGACACCTCCCGGCCCCCGGAGCCCGCACCGTACCCCATGAGGGCTAGCCTCGCGATGTGGACAATTCTCGCAACCGGCCGCGCGTCGGCCACATCCAGTTCCTGAACTGCCTGCCCCTGTACTGGGGGCTCGCGAGAACGGGCACGCTCCTCGACTTCGAGCTCACCAAGGACACCCCCGAGAAGCTCAGCGAGCAGCTGGTGCGCGGGGACCTCGACATCGGGCCCATCACCCTGGTCGAGTTCCTGCGCAACGCGGACGACCTGGTCGCCTTCCCCGACATCGCCGTCGGCTGCGACGGCCCGGTGATGTCGTGCGTGATCGTCTCCCAGGTGCCACTGGAACGCCTGGACGGCGCACGCGTCGCCCTGGGCTCCACCTCGCGCACCTCCGTACGCCTCGCGCAACTGCTGCTGGCCGAGAGCGTCGGCGTCCAGCCGTCGTACTACACCTGCCCGCCCGACCTCTCGCTGATGATGCAGGAGGCGGAGGCGGCGGTGCTCATCGGTGACGCGGCGCTGCGCGCGAACCTGCTCGACGGGCCGAACTTCGGGCTGGAGGTGCACGACCTGGGCGCCATGTGGAAGGCGTGGACGGGGCTGCCGTTCGTCTTCGCGGTGTGGGCGGCGCGGCGTGACTACCTGGAGCGGGAGCCCGAGGTCACCCGCAAGGTGCACGAGGCGTTCCTCGCCTCCCGGGACCTGTCCCTGACCGAGGTGGACAAGGTCGCCGAGCAGGCCGCCCGCTGGGAGGCCTTCGACGAGCGGGTGCTGGAGCGGTACTTCACGACCCTGGACTTCCGCTTCGGCGCGCCCCAGCTGTCCGCGGTCGCCGAGTTCGCGAGGCGCGTCGGCCCGACCACCGGATTTCCGGCGGACGTGAAGGTCGACCTGCTTTCCTGAACCCTTTCCCGTGAAGTCCCGCTGAACTTCACGGAATTCCGGTTGACGAATTCACTGTTCTGTGGGATCGGTTGCGGATCCGCCGCCGACGCACGCATTTCCCTTCGGGCGTACGGCACTACGCTGGAGGCGCGGGGAGGTACGGGGGAGGTGTCGTCCATGCGACCGCTCGATGTCGACGAACCCACGGTCGTGGGGCCCTACCGGCTGCTCGGCCGGCTCGGGGCGGGCG
>NZ_JARGEE010000683.1:0-2966 GCF_033794485.1 Streptomyces sp. MB09-02B | reverse complement strand
CCGTCGAGGAGGGCGGGAGCGGGCTCGGGGCGGAGGCCCACGGCCGTCCCCACGACGCCCACGATCCCCTCGGCGGTGCCGAGGGTTCCCGCGGCGCGGATGAATCGCGCGCCGGTGAGGTCCGCGGCCATGGCGCCCCCCGCCGGTCCCAGGACGCCCGCGCCGCCGGTGGGCCCGGCGGTTCCGGCGACGGCGCTCGGGAAGACGGCGGTTTCGACAACGGCGGTGAGGCCCCCGGGTCCGGTACCCGCAAAGGCACGCCCCTCCGGGGCACTGAGGTGCCGCGTGGGGTGCGTAAACGGGGTGGGTTCGGGGCCTGGGCCCGGCGGTTGACCGGCGGGCGGGCACAGTCGGAGGCCGAGTACGACCCGTACGAGTACGACACGGAGTACGACGAGGACGAGCGCGGGGCGCTGGCGTCGGTGCTCCCGGCGGCCGGGGAGCGGCTGCCGGAGACCTGGCCGGACCTCGCCGCGCTGCTGCTCACCGCGCTCGGGCCCGGTGCCCGGCTGTGGGAGCGGGGGCCGGGGCACCCGGAGGCCCTGACGGTGCGGCTGGGTACGACGGACCGTCCGGCGCCGGACGGACCGGGTCTGCTGCCCGCCGTGCCGGTGACCACCGGGCTGCGGGAGGTCGGCGCGCTGGGGCTGGCCGGACCGCGCCCCCGGCTGATGGGGCTGACCCGCGCGGTCGTGGCCCAGCTCGCCGCGCTGCACTCCCCCGACACGCTGGAACTGGTGCTGATCAGCGCGGACCGCGCCCGTTCCGCCGAGGAGCGCGCCACCGACTGGTCCTGGCTCGGCTGGCTCCCCCATCTGCGTCCCGCCCACGGCCAGGACTGCCGTCTGCTCCTCGCCTACGACCGCGAGCAGACGACGGCCCGGCTGGACGAGCTGCTGCGCCGCGTGGAGGACCACGCGGCGGACGCGGCGGGCCACGCGCCCGGGAGCACGCCGGGCGCCGGTGGCGGACGTACGACGACGGCGGGGGCCACGGATTCGGCCGATCGCGGGACCGGGGCGGCCGAGAGCGGCTCGGGCCGGCGGAGCACGCGGCGGCCGTCGTGGGCCCGGGAGGACGGACCCGCCGGCGGCGGCTTCGCCGGGCCGTACACGGTGGTGATCGTGGACGGGGACCCCGGGGGCGCGGATGTGCGTGAGGCCGTGGTGCGGCTGGCGCAGGAGGGGCCTCTCGCCGGGATCCATGTCGTGTGCCTCGCCGAGACAGAGTCCGCGTCGCCCGCCTCGCCGGTGACCGAGACGTACACGGCGGCCTGCGAGGCCGCCCCCGCGTTCCGCGCGTGCGGGGCCGTCGCCCTCCTCAGCGGTGACGTCGCCACGGCACTGCGGCTGCTGCGTGTCACCTCCGCCGGGTATGCCGGGGGGAAGGCTTCCGGGGCGCCGGGTGCGACAGGCGCGACGGGTGCGACGGGTGCGGTACCTACGGCGACAAGTTCGGCGAATACCGCGAGTACGGCGAGTACGGCGTCCACGGCGGGTGGGGCCCGGTCCGGACGTACGGGGGCGGAACCCGGTTCCGGGGGAGTCGCCGAACGCTCGGGGGCCGGACAGGGCGGTGCGGCCGGGCGGGTCGTGGGCTCCGGTCCTCCGTCGCGGGAGCCCGTGGACCACGCGCGCGGTACAGCGTCCGACGCCTCGCCGGGGCGCCCCCGTCCCGAGCACGCGGAGCGTCCCGTACGGCCCGACCGGGCCCGTGGCTCCGCCCAGGCGGACCCCGCCATGGTGAGCCGTACGCACACCGCCCTCGACCTCTCGGGCAGCGCGCTCTCCGGTGCCGACGAGCGGACGCACCCCGGCACCCGGGACCTCCCCTCGCTCGACGCGCGGGAAGCGCCCGGTCTGCTGAACCACGGCACGGTGGCCACGCTGGACGCGGTCTCGGCGGCGTGGGCGGAGCGGTTCGCGCGGGCGCTGGCGCCGCTGCGGACGGACGGGGCGGCCGGCGACCGGCAGGCGCGGGTGTCGGCGCCGTTGCCGCAGTCGGCGCGGCTGCTGGACGAGTTGGGGCTCGCGCGGGCCACACCGGCGTCGCTGATGGCGCGCTGGGCGGACGCGGGCGACGACACGACGGCCCTCGGGGGGCGCGCCTGGGCCGTGCTCGGCGCCGGTCCGCGCGGGCCCGTCTCCGTGGACCTCGTCGCCGAGGGCCCCCATCTGCTGATCGAGGGGCCGGTCGGCAGCGGCCGTACGGAGCTGTTGCGGGCCGTCGCCGCGTCGCTGGCCGCCGCCGAGCGGCCCGACCGGCTGGGCATCGCCCTGGTCGACGGGCGGGACGGCGGTGGCGGCGCCGGTGCCGGCGGGGGCCGGTCCGGGGAAGGGCTCGGGGTCTGTACCGACCTGCCCCATGTGGGGACCCATCTCACGGCCAACGACCCTGTCCGGATGCGGGAGTTCGCCCAGTCGCTGATCGCCGAGCTGAAGCGTCGGTACGAACTGCTCGGCGGGCTCGGGTTCGTGGAGTGGCACACACGGCGTGAGGTCTCGGGCCGGATCGTCCCGCAACGCTCCGCGACATCGGCGGCGTCGGCGTCGGCGTCGGCGTCGGCGTCGGGGTCCATGTCGGCGAAGTCGGCGGCTCCCGGGGCGGGATCCTCCGCGCCGGGCGCGTCGGGGGCCGGGGCCGCGCAGGCGGTGGCATCGGCCGGGGCCGCCGATCTCGACTCCTCCTCCAGCTCCACGCTGCGGCTGCGGCCGGGCCGGAGGAACACCGGACAGGACGGCAGGGGCGGGGCCGGGAAGAGCCCCATCTCTGAACTGCCCCGACTCGTCGTGATCGTCGACGACCTCGACGCACTGCTGTCACCCCCCTTGGGCTCCACAGGGCGGCCGGCGGCGGGGTCGGTCGTCCGGGCCCTGGAGGCGGTGGCCCGGGAGGGCGAGCGGCTCGGGGTGCATCTCGTGGCCACGACCGGTGAGGGCGGGCGGAAGGGCGAGAGCGAGCTGGGG
>NZ_JARGEE010000682.1:0-2966 GCF_033794485.1 Streptomyces sp. MB09-02B | reverse complement strand
GGGGTGCCGGCTGCGGGGAGGGGTTGGTCAGGAGCGTGAGATAGAGGGCCAAGGTGTCGCGCAGGGCTGTCGCGGGGACCACCGCGTCGATCGAGCCCGCCGCGAGTTGCGACTCCGCCGTGTACGCCGCCGGGTCCGCGTCCGAGGGGCGGACGCGGGAGCCGGCGAAGCCCACCTGGGCGTCCGGGAGGGCCAGGACGATGTCGGCGGCGGCGCCGAGCGCGGCCCAGCCGCCGCCCGTCGTGGGGTCGCGGAGGACCGCCAGCTGCGGCAGGCCCGCCTCCCCCGTCAGCGCCGACTCGCGTGCCACACGCTGGAGTTGGGTGAGGGCGCGCATGCCTTCCTGCATACGGCTGCCACCGGTCGCGATCAGGGAGACGACCGGGAGGCGGTGCTCACGGGCGTAGGTGTACGCCGCTTCCAGGCGGTCGCCGGTGCGTTCACCGAGGGAGCCGCCGAGGAAGCCGAACTCGAAGGAGATCAGGACGGCTTGTACGGCACCGATGGTCGCCCGGCCCCACACCACCGACTCCTCCTCCCCGGTGCGCTCGGCGGCGCGGGCGCGGGAGGCGTCGTAGCCGGGCCAGGTGAGGGGGCCGTCGGGGGAGTACTCCCGCTGGGGCGTGGGGAGTTCGGCGAAGTCGTCCGTCAGGAGGGCGAGGGCCTCGCGTGCCGAGCGGCGGCGGTCGGTCATCCGGCTCCGTCCGTCTTCAGCGCCCGCTTCATGATCTTGCCCATGTCGTTGCGGGGGAGGGAGGCGAGGTAGTGAACGGTCCGGGGGCGCTTGTGAGGGGAGAGGAGGGCGGAGACGTGGTCCGCCAACTCCGTTGCCGGGGGCGGGGATTCGGGGTCCTGCGGGACGATCCAGGCGACCACGCGTTCGCCGAGGTCGGGGTCCGGCGCACCGGTGACGGCCGCCTCCCGTACGCCCGGGTGTTCCAGGAGCGCGTTCTCGATCTCCCCCGCACCGATCTTGTAACCACCGCTCTTGATGAGGTCGGTGGCCTTGCGGCCGACGATGCGTACATAGCCGTCGGGGTCGCGCACGGCCATGTCGCCGGTGCGGAACCAGCCGTCGGCGGTGAACGCGGCGGCGGTGGCGTCGGGGCGGTTGAGGTACTCGGTGAAGAGGTTCGGACCACGCACCTGGATCTCGCCGACCGACTCCCCGTCGTACGCGTTCAGGGGGGTGCCGTCCTCGTCGACCAGCCTCAACTCCACACCGGGCAGGGGGACTCCGACCGTGCCGGCGCGGGGTTCGCCGTCGGCTCGGACGCTGGTGTTCATGAGCGTCTCCGTCATGCCGTACCGCTCGATGACCCGGCGGCCGGTCGCCGCCGCGATCCGCTCGTGGTCGTGCACCGGCAGCGCGGCGGAGCCTGAGACGAGGAGGCGGGCGCGGCCGAGCGCCTTCGCCAGGTCCGGGTCGGTGGGGAGGGTCTCGGCGATGCGGTGGTACATCGTCGGGACGCCGAACAGCATCGTCGCGCCCGCCGACAGCTCGCGGGCCACCGCGGTCGTGTCGAACCTGCCGAGGTGGCGGACCGCGCCGCCGCGCCGCAGCGGGCCCAGGATGCCCAGGATCAGGCCGTGCACGTGGAAGAGGGGCAGGGCGTGGACCAGTACGTCGTCGGCGGTCCACCGCCAGGCGTCGGCCAGCGCGTCCAGGGTGGTCGCGACGGCACGGCGGGGGATGACGGCGCCCTTGGGCGGGCCGGTGGTTCCGGAGGTGTAGACGATGAGGGCGGGGGCTTCGGGAGTCGGTTCGTCCGCGAGTGGTGGGTGCGAGGTCGGGTGGGCTCGTACGTCGACGTCCAACCGATCCAACTCCCCCAGTGCGGAGGGGAGTTCGATGCCGGGTGCGGTGAGGATCAGTGCGGGGGCGCTGTCCTTGAGGATGTGCCCCAGTTCGCTCTGGCCCGATTTCGGGTTGAGCGGTACGGCGGGGACGCCGGCCCGGAGCGCGGCCACGACGCCTACCGCCGTCTCCAGCGTCGGCGTCGCCCAGACGGCCACGCGGCCCGCGTCGCGGATCCGGGCGGCGAGCGCGTCGGTCACGGCCGCGAGTTCCGCGTACGTCAGGGACCGGTCGCCGAAGCGCAGGGCGGGGCGTTCGGGGGTTCGGGCTTCGCCGGTGAGGGCCGGGAAGAGAGAGGACACGTTCTGTACTCCTTGGTCGTCGCTTTGGTCGTCGCTTTGATCGTCGCCGTTCGAGCTACCGCACAGCCGTGGGGGCTCCACGATCGGCGGGCTCCCCGATGGGGTTACCGGGTTCCTTGCAGAAAGCCCCGGCGCACACGCCGGGGATGAATGCATCTCAAGACTGCTCCGACGTGCACTTTAGAGCGGACGTCTTTGCTGTTCGATGTACTGGCGGACCATTGCCAACGCACATGGCCGGGGAGATCGAGCGGGACGGGCACGGTGTCGAGGGCGACCGGCTGTTCCACGCGGCGGTCACGGCGGCCGCGCACAGCAGTCTGCTCGCCGAGTTCATGCGCTCCATCGCCGACCAGATCGCCGAGAGCCCCTGAGCCCGCTCCTGGGCAGCCGGTTGGCGCAGGGGACTGCGGGGGGCGGCGGCACGAGAGGCACCGCTCACCCCCGGCGCGGGGCACGGTCGAGGGCGTGTGGGCGAAGCCGGTCAGCGCGCCCAGATCTGCCCGGTGTCCCCGCTCTCGCCGGTGTCCCTGTTCTCACCGGTCTCCCCGGTCTTTCCGTCCACCACGTCCGCCACCACACAGCTCACGTTGTCGGGGCCGCCTGCCTCGTTCGCCGCGGTGACGAGGGCGCGTACGGCGGTCTCGGGGTCGGCGGTCGAGGACAGGGTGTGCTGGATGGCCGGGTCGGGGACGACCGAGGAGAGGCCGTCGGAGCACAGGAGGTAGCGGTCGCCGGGGTGGGCGTCGTGGAGGCGCAGGTCGGGTGTGGCGGTGGCCTCGCCGTTGGTCAACGCCTTGAGGAGC
>NZ_JARGEE010000681.1:0-2966 GCF_033794485.1 Streptomyces sp. MB09-02B | reverse complement strand
CTGCGGGAGGGGGCGGGGAGCGGGCTGCGGGAGCGTAAGAAGCGGCGGATGTACGAGACGGTGTCGGACGTGGCGATCCGGCTGTTCCTGGAGAAGGGGTTCGACGCGGTGTCCGTGGCCGAGGTGGCCGCGGCGGCGGAGATCTCGAAGCCGACGCTCTTCCGGTACTTCCCGGCCAAGGAGGACCTCGTCCTGTACCGGATCGCCGATCACGAGGACGAGACGGCCCGGGTGGTCGCGGGGAGGGCCGAGGGGGAGTCGGTGGTCGGGGCCGTACGGGCGCACTTCCTGGCGGGGCTGGCCCGGCGGGACCCGGTGACCGGGCTGAGCGACCATCCGCAGGTGCTCGCCTTCCACCGGCTGCTCTACGGGACGCCGTCGCTGGTGGCGCGGGCGTACGGCCATCTGGAGCGGGCCGAGGCCGCGCTGGCCGAGGTGCTCGGGGGCGGGCTCGACGCGCGGGTCGCCGCCGGGCAGATCGTGACCGTACGGCGGGTGCTGGCGGAGGAGAACCGGCGGCGGGTGGAGCGGGGGGATCCGTTGGAGGAGGTCGAACGGGATGCCGTCACCGCTGCCGAGCGGGTGTTCGGGCGGTTGGAAGGGGCGCTGCCGCTCGGGATGGGTTGAGGGGCCGGCGTGCCGCCCCGAGAGGGATTGATCCTCGGTAATAAATTTAACTCGGTTACATTTTTCTGTACGCTCGGCGGAATGACGCCTCGCGAACCCGCCGACCCCGCCGACATCGCCATGGACCCGGCCGCCGATCCCGCCATCGACCCGGCCATCGACCCGGCCGCCGATCCCGCCCTCCTCCAGGACAGCGCTCAGGGCAGCCTCCGGGACGTCCTGGCCCACGAACGCGCGTACCACGACACCTGCCGTGCCGCTCTCGCGGCCATGGTCGAGGGGGCGGGCGAGCAGGTTGTCGTCGGCGAGGACGTCTCCGCCTCGGGGGCCGACGCGGAGGTGCTCGGGTATCGGCTGCGCAGCCGGGCCAAGGAGATGCGTGAGCTGCCGGAGGGGCCGCTGTTCTTCGGGCGGCTCGACTTCGCCGCTCGGGCCCGCGGTGACCACGCCGGGCAGAGCTACCACCTCGGGCGGCTGCGGATCAGCGAGGACCCTGCCGTGCCGCCGCTGGTCGTGGACTGGCGTGCCCCGGTCTCGCGGGCCTTCTACCAGGCGAGTTCCCGTGATCCCCAGGGGGTGGCCGTCCGGCGCCGCTTCGGGTGGGCGCCGGGGAGCCGGGGGGACTCGGCCGACCTCACGGGCCTGGAGGACGAACACCTGGAACGCCGGGCGCCCTCATCGAACGAATCAGGCCCCACCGCTACCGCTACCCCTGACTTTGCCCCTGGTACGGCCTCCTCGGGCAGCCTCCTCACTGCCGAGATCGAGCGTCCCCGCCTCGGCCCGATGCGGGACATCGCTGCCACCATCCAGCCGGAGCAGGACGATCTGGTGCGGGCGGATCTCGCGGTCTCCGTCTGTGTGCAGGGCGCCCCCGGCACCGGCAAGACGGCCGTCGGGCTGCACCGCGCCGCGTACCTGCTCTACACCCACCCCCAGCGCATCCGTCGCGGCGGACTGCTGATCCTCGGCCCCAACCGCACGTTCCTCTCGTACATCGCGGAGGTGCTGCCCGCGTTGGGTGAGACGGGCGTACGTCAGTCGACGGTCACGGACGAGATCGCCCGGCACGAGGTGCGGGCGGAGGACGACGCGCGGGCGGCGGCGGTGAAGCATGACGCCCGGATGGCGGAGGTGCTCCGGCGTGCGCTGTACGCCGGGGTCGCGGGCGGCGGTGGACCCGGGGAACGGTCGGACGGGGCGGCCGCGTTCGGCTCCCTCGTCCTGGCCGAGGGCTCGTACCGCTGGCGGGTGGCCGGGGACGAGCTGCGGCGGATCGTGACGGACGTACGGGCCGAGCAACTGCCGTATGACGTGGGGCGGGAGCGTGTCCGGGCCCGGGTGGTCCGATCGCTGCGGGAGCAGGCGGAGCGGCGGGCCGGACCCCGCCCGAACGCGTGGCTGTACCGGATCTCGCGGTCGCGGCCGGTCGGCGCGTGCGTCGACGCCGTATGGCCGAAGGTCCGGCCGGAGGAGGTCGTGGCCCGGCTGCTCGGCGACCCGGACGTGCTCGCCGAAGCGGCGGAGGGGCTGCTCGACGCGGACGAGCAGCAGGCCATCGGCTGGGCGAAACCGCCGCGCACCTGGCGCTCGGCCCGCTGGTCGGCCGCCGATCTCGTCCTCCTCGACGAGGTCGCGGGGCTCCTCGCCCACCCCGACGGCTACGGGCATGTCGTCGTCGACGAGGCCCAGGACCTCTCCCCGATGGAGTGCCGCGCGATCGCCCGCCGGGCGGCCTACGGGTCGGTGACCGTCCTGGGCGACCTCGCCCAGGGGACGACCCCGTGGGCCGCCCGCGACTGGCCCGGTCTCCTCGCGCACCTGGGCAAGCCGGACGCCCGCGTCGTCCCCCTGACCACCGGGTTCCGGGTGCCGCGGGCCGTCGTGGGGCTGGCGAACGGGTTGTTGGGGCGCCTGGGGGTGGATGTGCCGGCCGCCCGGGTCGCTGCGGAGCGACGGGGAGCTGCGGATCAGGAGTGTTCTCGGAGGGGACGCCGTCGCCGAGGCCGTGGCCGCGGTGCGGGACGCGCTCGCGTGTGACGGGTCCGTCGGTGTCATCGCGGCCGATGGGCCCGACGTCGTACGGCTGCGCCAGGCGCTCGACGAGGCCGGGATCACGACCGGCGGCCCGGACGAACTCCGGTCGCGTGTCGCGGTGTTGGGGGCATGTGTCGCGAAGGGCCTGGAGTACGACCACGTGGTGGTCGTCGAACCGGCGGCGATCGCGGAGGCCGAGGAGCGCGGGCTGCACCGCCTGTACGTCGTCCTCACCCGGGCGGTGTCACGACTGGACGTGGTGCATGCGCGTGCGCTGCCTTGGTGACGGGGGGTGGGGGGAG
>NZ_JARGEE010000680.1:0-3007 GCF_033794485.1 Streptomyces sp. MB09-02B | reverse complement strand
CCCGCCGACCCGCCACCAGTCGGGCTGAGCGTCCCCGTCCCCCAGCTCGTGCAGCGGAGCGAGATGCGGCGGAGCGGCACCGCCCACCACCGGCGGCACGGCGTCGGCGGAGGTGGAGGCGGATCGCGGTCGCGGCACGACCCGCCGCAGCCCCCTGGACAGCCCCTTGGCCCGCTCCCCGGTGTCCCCGGCCTCCTCGGCGGCCGGGGACGCACCGGTCACCCGCTGCACAGGCACGGCGGCGGCCGGCGGCTCCGGTACGTCACCGGGCCCGCCCGCCGCCTCGACGACCTCGTCCGGCGTACCCAGGCGGGCGATGATGCGGCGTACGGCGGCCGGACTGTCGACCGGGGCCTTCGCCCGCCGCCGGTCGATCTCGTCCCGCAGCCCCGTCACCAGACGCATCCGCGCCGACGACGGCAACTGCCGCTGCTGGGCCAGGTCACCGACCCGGCTCAGGTACTCGTAGACGACCTGGTCGCTCTCAATCCCCACGAAGCCCCTCCGGGGTTGGCGCGCGTACTTCCTGACCGACGGTATCGCTTCCGGGGAGGGCCCTCGGCTGCTGCTCGCAGCGGCCGGAAAAGCACGGGGCGTAGCCCCGGCTTTTCAGGGGCGCGGGGCTGTGTCGATATGCGGCTCCGCCGCGTGGGCGCGAGAAGCCCCACCGGACCCGCAGCCGCTACCGTTGGCCGGATGAGCACCGAGGAGCAGTTCCCCCCGGAGACGGCGCCCGCCGGTGGAGCCCCCCGTTCCCTGGCGGAAGCCCTGCGCGGACGCGACGACCGTTCGCTCGCCGTGCTGCTCAGGGCCCGGCCGGACCTCATCACGCCCGTGCCCACCGACCTGACCCAGCTGGCGACCCGCGCCGGCACCCGCGCCTCGGTCGTCCGGGCCCTGGAGCGCCTGGACCGGTTCGCCCTGCAGACCGCCCAGGCCCTGGCCGTGGCGGCGGACCCGGCGCCGTACGACGAACTCTCCTCCCTGCTGGCCGGTGACGACGCGGACCCCGCCGTCACCTTCGCGCTGCCCCACGCCCTCGGCACCCTGCGCGACCAGGCGCTCGTGTGGGGTCCCGACGACCGGCTCCGCCTCGTCCGCACGGCCCGTGAGCTGCTGGCGCCCTCGCCGCAGCATCCCTCGCCCACCGGCCTGGGACCGAGCGTCGCGGAGGCCACGGCGGGCATGTCGCCGGGGCGGGTCCAGGAGATCGTCGCGGCGGCGGGCCTGCCGAGCACCCATGACTCGGTGTCGGCGGTCACGGCCCTCGCCACGCTCTTCACCGACCGTCGCCGCATGGCCGCGCTCCTCGCCACCGCGCCCCCGGAGTCCCTCGACGTCCTGACCCGGCTGGTGTGGGGTCCGCCGTACGGCCAGGTCACCGCCAACCCGGCGGCCCATCTGCGCTGGCTGCTGGACCGGGGGCTGCTGCTGCCCACCGCCCCCGGCACGGTCGTCCTGCCCCGCGAGGTCGCCCTCCACCTGCGCGGGGGCCGCGCCCACCGGGAGGTCCAGCCCGTGCCTCCGCCCGTCGAGGCGTCGGGCGCGCACCGTCCACAGGTTGTGGACGCGACGGCGGCCGGGCAGGCGTACACGGCGCTGGCGACCGTGGAGGAGCTGCTGAAGGACTGGGACGAGGGCGGCCCCGGCGTCCTGCGCGCGGGCGGGTTGAGCGTGCGGGACCTGAAACGGACCGCCGTGGCCCTCGACCTGCCCGAGCCGGCCGCCGCCTTCTGGGTCGAACTCGCCTACGCCGCCGGGCTGTTGGCCTCCGACGGCGAGGCCGACGAACGGTACGCCGCGACGCCCGCCTACGACGAGTGGCTGGAGCTGCCCGTCGCCGAGCGCTGGGCGCGGCTCGCCACGACCTGGCTGACGGCGACCCGTACGCCGGGCGTGATCGGGGAACGGGACGCCAAGGACCGTACGTTGTCGGCGCTGGGCCCGGGGCTGGACCGGTCGGCCGCGCCCGAGGTGCGCCACCGGGTCCTCACCCTGCTCGCCGGGCTCCCCGAGGGCACCTCGGCCACCCCCGGCTCCGTCCTGGCCCGCCTCCACTGGGAACGCCCCACGCGCGGCGGCCAGCAGCCCCACCAGGCCCCCGCACAGTCCGCGCCGCCGCAGCAGCCCGCGCACTACCCCTCCGCACAGGCATCCCCGGCGCCCTCGGCCTCCCCGTCCGCCCGGTCGCGCCAGGGCGAGGACCTGCGGGCCCGGATCGCCCGGTGGACCCTCTCCGAGGCCGAGTCGCTCGGGGTCACCGGGCGCGGTGCGCTGTCCTCGCACGGTCGCGCGCTCCTCGGGCTGCCTCCCGAGGCCCTCGCCACGCGCGAACTGCCCCAGACCCCGGGCGACAAGCTGCCCGCCCACCACGTGCCCCTGCCCGACCGTCCGCCGGCGCCCTCCCCCGACCCCGTCGCCGAGCAGGCGGCGGCCGCCTCCCGGGCCGCCCGGCTGCTCGCGCCGCTGCTTCCCGAGCCGCTGGACCACGTCCTGCTCCAGGCGGACCTGACGGCCGTCGCGCCCGGCCCGCTGAAGCGTCCGCTGGCGGACATGTTGGGGGTGCTGGCGGACGTGGAGTCGAAGGGTGGCGCGACGGTGTACCGGTTCACGCCGGGGTCCGTACGCCGTGCCCTCGACGCGGGCCGCAGCGCCTCCGACCTGCACGACTTCCTGACCGCGCACTCCCGTACGCCGGTCCCGCAGCCGCTCGCGTACCTGATCGACGACGTGGCCCGGCGGCACGGGCATCTGCGGATCGGCGCGGCGTCGGCGTACGTCCGCTGCGACGACGACGCGATGCTCAGCGAGATCCTCGCCGACAAGCGGTCGCAGGGGCTCGGGCTGCGGCGGCTCGCGCCGACCGTCCTCGCCGCCCAGGCCGACCCGGCGGCGCTCCTCGACGGACTGCGGGCGATGGGGTACGCGCCGGCCGCCGAGTCGGCGGAGGGCGATGTGCTGATCACGCGGGCGCACGCCCACCGCACCCCGCCCCGCACCGCCCCGG
>NZ_JARGEE010000067.1:0-28924 GCF_033794485.1 Streptomyces sp. MB09-02B | reverse complement strand
CGCCACCACCAGCACCGCCGCGACCAGCACCGCCACCCGCAGCGCGGTGCCACCGTCCCCGTCGCCCGCGCGCCCGGCGGACACCGCCAGCGTCGCCAGCCCCAGACAGACGACGGCCACGGCGGCCCACTCGGCCCGCCGCGGCCGCAGCCCCAGGACGACCGTGCCCGCCACCGCCGTGACCGCCAACGACGCGGCCACCGCCGCCTCCACCAGGAACACCGGCGCCAGCCGCAACGCCACCACCTGCGCCGCGAAGCCGAGCGTGTCCAGTCCCGCACCCGCGAGGAAGGGCCAGCCGCGCAGCACCTCCACCACGGTCCGCCCCCGGTCGCGCGCACCCCCGTCGTCCCGGGCGCCCCCGTCGTCCCGCGCGCCCCGGGCACCCCGGGCGGCCGCCACCCGCCGCGCGCCCAGCGCCTGGAGCACGGTCGCCGTTCCCATGCACACCGCCGCGCACAACGCCCACGCCACTCCCGCCACCATGGGGGCACCGTATGCGGCGGGGCGGTCGGCGGACGGGCGACACCAGGGCGGGGCACCCACGACCGCACAAAGTCCGACAGAGTCATTGATTCGGTTCTGTTCGAAGTCCTAGGGTGGGCGCGGTTTTTCAACAACATCAGACAGCAACCGACGCTCCTCGTCCCACACGTCTCTCCGTACGTGCACCCCCCTGTCACCGCGAGGAAGGCCCCGGCAATGCACCACCCGCACCCGCAAGCGCCCACCGGCACCCCCGCAGTCCGCCCCGTCGTCAGCCGCCGTCGCCTGCTGGAGGGCGGCGCCGCGCTCCTCGGCGCCCTGACCCTCTCCGGCGGCGCCGCGTATGCCGCGCCCCGCACCGGGCCGGAGGCCCCCGGGACCCCCGAGTGGTCCGGCAACATGGCGCTCTTCCAGGTCGGCGCGGAACCGCCGCACACCACCCTGATGCCGTACGCCGACGTCAGACAGGCCCTCGCCGCCGACCGCACCCGCTCCCCGTACCGGCTGAGCCTCGACGGGAAGTGGAAGTTCGCGTACGTGGACCGGCCGGGCGACCGGGACGAGGACTTCTACAAGACGGACGTCGACGACAGCGACTGGGACACGATCCCGGTCCCCTCCAACTGGCAGCTGCACGGCTACGACTTCCCCATCTACATCAACATCACCTATCCGTGGTGGGGCCCCAACGGCCTCGGCGAGGAGGCCCAGCCGCCGACCGCGCCGACCCGCTACAACCCTGTCGGCCAGTACCGGCGCACCTTCCGCCTCCCCAAGGACTGGACGGCCGGCGACCGCCGCACCTTCCTCCACTTCGAGGGCGTCAAGTCGGCCCACTACGTGTGGATCAACGGCAAACTCGTCGGCTACCACGAGGACTCGTACGACCCGGCCGAGTACGACATCACCGAACACCTGAAGCCGGGCACCAACCAGATAGCCGTCGAGGTCTACCGCTACTCGGACGGCGACTGGCTGGAGGACCAGGACATGATCCGGCTGAGCGGCATCTTCCGCTCGGTCTACCTGTACTCCACGCCCGCCGTGCACCTGCGCGACTTCAAGCTGGACACCCCGCTCGGCGACGGCTACAGGTCCGCCGAACTGTCCGTCACCGCCAGCGTGCGCGCGTACGCGGCCGGGCACGGGGGGACGTACTCCGTCGAGACGCAGCTCTACGACGCCCAGGGCCACGCCGTGTGGTCACGACCCCTCGTGCAGTCCGTCGCCGTCGGCGCCTCCACGACCGGCGAGGACGTGACCGTCCAGGCGAAGAAGTCCGTCCCCTCGCCCGAGCTGTGGTCCGCCGAACACCCCACCCTCTACACGGCCGTCCTGCGGCTGCGCGACCCGCGCGGCAAGGTCGTCGAGACCCTCTCCCACCGCGTCGGCCTGCGCGAGTTCGCGCTCAAGGACGGGCTGATGCGGATCAACGGGCAGCCGGTCTCCTTCCGGGGCACCAACCGCCACGAGATGCACCCCGACCGGGGCATGGCGCTCACCCGCGCCGACATGGTCCAGGACATGCGCATCATCAAGCGGCTCAACATCAACACCGTCCGCACCTCGCACTACCCCAACAACCCGCTCTGGTACGAGCTGGCGGACGAGTACGGCCTCTACCTCGTCGACGAGACGAACCTCGAGACGCACGGCATCCGGGACCGCTACCCCGGAAACAACGCCGAGTGGACGACCGCCTGCGTGGCCCGCGCCCGGGCCATGGTCCACCGCGACAAGAACCACGCCTCCGTCGTCATCTGGTCCCTCGGCAACGAGGCGGGCGGCGGCTCCACCTTCGTCGCCATGCGCGACTGGATCGAGTCGTACGACAAGACCCGTGTCATCCAGTACGAGGGCGACGACCGGCCGACGATCAGCCAGATCCGCTCGGAGATGTACGACAGCCCGCAGCGGGTCGAGCAGCGGGCGAAGGACACCTCCGACACCCGGCCGTACGTGATGATCGAGTACTCGCACTCCATGGGGAACTCGACCGGCAACTTCAAGAAGTACTGGGACCTCATCCGGCGCTACCCGGTCCTCCAGGGCGGCTGGATCTGGGACTTCGTCGACCAGTCACTGACCTGGCCGGTCCCTAAGCTGAGGGTGTTCACGGACGCCGGTCCGAGCGCGCTGAAGGGCCAACTCCTCACCGCCGCAGGAACGTTCAGCCGCAGCAAGGGGCTGTCCGGCGCCACGGGCTTCACCCGCGACCCCGCCCTCGACCTCACCGGCTCGCTGACCCTGGAGGCGTGGGTCACCCCGCACGTCACCGGCGGCCACCAGCCGCTCGTCGCCAAAGGCGACACGCACTACGCGCTGAAGCAGACCGACAACAGCGTCGAGTTCTTCATCTACGGCGGCGGCCAGTGGGTCAGCGTCAGCTGGAACCTCCCGGCCGACGGCTGGACCGGCCGCGAACACCATGTCGCCGGTGTCTTCGACGCCGAGGCCGGGTCCCTCACCCTCTACGTCGACGGCGAGGTGAAGGCCACCCGCACCACCACCCGCCGCCCGAGCGTGAACACCGCGCCGCTCGCCCTCGGCACCGACACGGACAACCCGACGCGGGAGTTCAGCGGCACGATCCGGCGGGCCGGTGTGTACGCGCGCGCCCTGAGTGGGGCCGAGCTGGCGTCCGGGGGGCGTGGGCCCGGGGACGAGGGCGTGCGGTTCTGGTTCGACGCGGCGACGGTGAAGGTGGGCGAGCGGAAGCGGGAGGGCTTCGCGAAGGAGCGTTCGTTCTTCGCGTACGGCGGTGACTGGGGCGACAACCCCAACGACGGGGCCTTCGTCGCGGACGGCATCGTCAAGGCCGACCGGGGCCACACCGGCAAGGCGGCCGAGGTCAAGCGCATCTACCAGGCGATCCACGCGACCCCGGCCACCGGCGCCGCGTCCGACGCCCTGACCTCGAAGAAGATCACCCTCGCCAACGAGTACCTCTTCACCAACCTCCGTGAGTTCGACGGCAGTTGGACCCTCGTGGCGGACGGCAAGGAGATCCAGCGGGGCCGCCTCACCCGCGCCCAACTCGACCTCGCGCCCCTCTCCACCAAGGACATCACCGTCCCCTTCCGCCTCCCCTCCTCCCCCGCACCCGGCACCGAGTACTTCCTCGAACTCTCCTTCACCACCAAGGAGCGCACCCCCTGGGCGAAGTCCGGCTTCGAGGTGGCCCGGCAGCAACTCCCCGTGGACGCGGGCAGCCCGGCGGTGACACCGGTCCCCCTGGCGAGCGTCCCGAAGCTGACGTTCAAGGACGGACCGAACGAGATCACGGTCAACGGCAAGGGCGTGAGGGGGGTCGGCTTCTCCGTCACCGTCGACCGGAAGAGCGGCACCCTCACCTCCTACAAGGCGGGCGGCACCCGCCTCCTCTCCTCGGGTCCGACCCCGAACTTCTGGCGGGCCCCCACCGACAACGACCACGGCAACGGGCAGCACACCCGCAACCAGACCTGGCGGGACGCGGGCACCCACCGCAAGGTGACGGACGTGACCGTGCGGGCGCTGGGCGCCGGCCGAGCGGTGGAGATCAAGGTGACCGGCACCCTGCCGACGACGACCGAGTCGTCGTACACCACCACCTACACGGTCTTCGGCAACGGCGAGATCAAGGTCGACAACACCCTGCACCCGGGCGCGGCCTCCCTCCCGTACATCCCGGAGGTGGGCACGCTCCTCCACCTCCCCCGCCGCCTCGACCGGCTGCACTACTACGGCCGCGGCCCCGAGGAGAACCACTGGGACCGCAACAACGGCACCGACGTGGGCCTCTACTCGGGCAGCGTCGCCGACCAGTGGTCCGGCTACATCCGCCCCCAGGAGAACGGCAACAAGACCGACGTCCGCTGGGCCGCCCTGACCGACCGCGACGGCGAGGGCCTGCTCATCTCGGGCGACGCCCTGATCGAGGTCAACGCCTCCTTCTTCACCCCGGAGGACCTCTCCACGGGCCTCCGCCACGACTACCACCTCACCCCCCGCGACACCGTCGTCCTGCGCGTCAACCACCGCCAGATGGGCGTCGGCGGCGACAACAGCTGGGGCGCCCACACCCACGACGAGTACAAACTCTTCGCCAACCGCGACTACGCGTACTCGTACCGGCTCCGCCCGCTGACGGACGTGGACACCGCGACCAAGCTGTCGAGGAGGCCCACGGCGACCGAGTAACGCCCCTGCCGCAACCGCCGCGTCGCCCACCACGACAGGACGCTCGACCGGGCCCCCGGTCGGGCGTCCTGTCGGCTCTCCCCGCACCAGCCCGAACGTCGACTCCGCTTCTCACCAAGTGCCGCGCGCAGCCGCAGGCCCCGAGTGGGCTGCCCTGATCCCGGCCGTCTCGTCGGGCACTCCCGTGAGGGGGACATCCGCTTCCGGAGTGCGGACGGGGGCCACCGCGTCACGAATCGGGCGCGGGTCGGCCCGCGGCCGGAGGACCGTCCCCGGGCTTCGCGATCACGAACACGCCCTTGCCCTGGACCCCCTGGACAATCCCCTCCGCCGCAAGCGCCTCGATCGCGGACTTGATGGTGCGACGGCTGACAGCACCGCCCGTCTGCTGTTCCAGCTCGTAGTAGGAAGGGATGCGGCGGCCGACCGGAATGTCTCCGCGTCGGATGCGCTCGCGCAGGACGGACGCGAGCTGCACGTACATCGGGGTGATGCTCTCCCGGTCGATCTCGATCATAAGTTTGAGCGTAAGAGGCCGACTCAGTGCAGCATAGGTCGAGCAGGTACGTGAGGAGACGTACCAGGACGTACCAAGTTGCGGTACGGTCGAAGAAGACAGAAGAAGACCCCCGCGACGGGTGCAACCGTCCGGGGGTGTGGCCACCAGACACGACAATGAGGAGCTGATGACGATGGGCATTATCCACGCCTTGACGCGCCACGTACTGGACTTGCTCGCGCCGGGCAGTGGCAAACGCCGAGGCACCACACGCCCGGCGGTGAACGCCACCGCACGGGCCGAGGCGAGCCGCGCCGCACCCTCCTCCCTCCCGACCCACCGCTCCCCCTACGGCCTGCACCCCCTCCTCGACGGCGCATCGACCGTCATGGTCCGGCCCTACCTGGATGCCGGCGAGCGGAAACGGGAGTGCGCCCGGCGGTCCCGGACCCGTGGCCGTACGTCGACTTGTCAACTCTCACCGCCGCAGGCACGGCAGTTGGCGGAGGTGCGGTGATGGCCGACGGACGGATGGGGGCAACTGTCCGGGGCGCCGAGATTCCCATGCTCCGGGCCTACCGGTTGTGGTTCGAGCACACCCGTAAGTGCGACGGCGGCTGCAAGGGCACGGCCAAGGCGCAGGACGGGTGCGGCGTCGGGCGGGAGTTGTGGGGCACATACCGCCTCACGCGGATCCGCAAGAACGGGGCGGCGCCATGAGTTGGACCGTCGAACGCACACCCGGACAGCCCGTACGACGCACCGACGACGACCGTCTCACCGTCCCGCTCCGCCTGACCCACACCGGCGACCACCCCACCGACACCGAACTGACCCTCACCCTCGCCGAAGCCGAACACCTCCACGCCGCCCTCTGCCGAGCCCTCGACGGCCAGCCCCCTCCCCCGGCCGCCCCGGACTGCCGACAGCCCGTTCAGGCATCGCCCGGTATGGCCCACATCGCGGGCCACGTGTGACGGATACGCACGGACAGCAACGCGCAGACGCCCGACGCCCAGTCGCCGGAGCAACGCTCTGCGGCGGAGCGGGCGCGACCCCGGAGGTGTTCGCCGTCGCCCACGCGTCTGGGTTCCCGTCATGAGACCTGACCGCCGAAGCGCGACGCCGAGCCCCTTCCGGGCCCGGCGTCGCCGCGTTCCGGGGCTCCGCCGCACCACTTTGTGACCGGTTCAAAAACCACCTCTGCCACACCCGTTGACTTCCGTCCCCACCGGCTCTACTTTCGGCCAGCCGATACGTTCGGCGAGCCGATCCTTGTTCGAGATATCGACCCCCGGGTATCCATCGAAGGAGCCGCATGCACCCCGCCCCCCTCCCCGACTCCCCTGGTTTCAGACGCCGTTGCAGAAACGCGGCCGTACGCGCCCTCGCCCTGGCGACGACCGCGACGGCCGCCCTGCTCCTGGCCCAGCCGTCCGCCGGCACCTCGGCGACAGCCGCCCCACCCACCACCCGGCTCGACGCCGCCCCCGTCGCCGTGACGGATCGTCAAATACCCGTCCCCGAGGCCCCGATGGGCTGGGCCTCCTGGAACGCCTTCGCCGCGAAGGTCGACTACAACGTGATCAAGCAGCAGGTCGACGCGTTCGTCGCGGCCGGGCTGCCCGAGGCCGGCTACGAGTACATCAACATCGACGAGGGCTGGTGGCAGGGCACCCGCGACAGCGCGGGCAACATCACCATCGACGAGTCCGAGTGGCCCGGCGGCATGAAGGCCATCGCCGACTACATCCACAGCAAGGGCCTGAAGGCGGGCATCTACACCGACGCCGGCAAGGACGGCTGCGGCTACTACTTCCCCACCGGCCGCCCGGCCGCGCCCGGCAGCGGCAGCGAGGGCCACTACGTCCGGGACATGACGCAGTTCTCCCGGTGGGGCTTCGACTTCGTGAAGGTCGACTGGTGCGGCGGCGACGCCGAGGGCCTCGACCCGAAGACGACCTACCAGGCCATCAGCGACGCCGTCGCCACCGCGACCGCCACCACCGGCCGCCCCCTCGCCCTCTCGCTGTGCAACTGGGGGTACTCCAACCCCTGGAACTGGGCGCCGGGCATGGGCCCGATGTGGCGGACGAACACGGACATCTTCTACCACGGCCAGACCTTCACGTACGGCAATGTGCTCACGGCCCATGACCGGAACCTGCACCCCACGGCCCAGCACACCGGCTACGTCAACGACCCCGACATGCTGATGGTCGGCATGGGCCTCACCCCCGCCCAGGACCGCACCCACATGAACCTGTGGGCGATCTCCGGCGCCCCGCTGCTCGCCGGCAACGACCTCTCCACCATGACCACGGAGACGGCGAACATCCTCAAGAACTCCGAGGTCATCGCCGTCGACCAGGACCCCCGCGGCCTCCAGGGCGTCAAGGTCGCCGAGGACACCACCGGCCTCCAGGTGTACGGCAAGGTCCTCTCCGGCAGCGGCAACCGCGCGGTCGTCCTGCTCAACCGCACCTCCACCACGCAGAACATGACCGTCCGCTGGTCCGACCTCGGCCTGACGAACGCGGCGGCGACGGTCCGCGACCTGTGGACCCGTACGAACGTCGGTACACCCGGCACGAGTTACACCACCAGCGTCCCGGCGGGCACCTCGGTCATGCTCACCGTCAAGGGCGGCACCGAGCAGTCGGCCGCCTCGTACAACGGCACATCGAGCTTCTCCGGCGTGGTCGCCGGGAACACCGGCCTGAAGACGGTCGACGTCTCCTACACCAACAACACGTCCGCGGCCCGCGTCGGCACCCTCACCGTCAACGGCCAGACCTCCACCAAGGTCTCCTTCCCGCCGACCGGCTCCTCCCCCGGCAACATCTCCGTCGCGATGTCGCTCACCAAGGGCAGCGCCAACACGATCACGTTCTCCGGCGCCCCGACCCTCGAAGGCATCGTCGTACGGCCCCTGCCGGGCACCAACGGCACCCTGATCACCGGCACGGGCTCCGGCCGCTGTGCCGACATCAACGACAACACCATCACCAACGGCACCGACGCCCAGCTGTGGGACTGCTCCGGCGGCCGGAACCAGGTCTGGCAGTACACCTCCCGCAAGGAACTCGTCGTGTATGGCAACAAGTGCCTGGACGCCTGGAACCGCGGCACCTCCAACGGCACCCGCGTCGTCATCTGGGACTGCCACGGCGGCACCAACCAGCAGTGGAACGTGAACACCGACGGCACGATCGTCAACGTCAACTCCGGTCTCTGCCTGGACGCCTACAACGCTGCGACCACCAACGGCACAAAGCTCGTCCTGTGGTCCTGCAACGGTCAGAACAACCAGAAGTGGAGCCTGGCATGAGCGACATGAACGACATGAGCGACGTGCACAACGCGGGCGACATGACCGGCAGACCCGGCCTCTCCCGCCGCATGTTCCTCGGCACGGCCGCGACCGTGCCGCTCGCCGCGACGGGCGTGCTCACCCTCGGCGCCGGCACCGCCCACGCCGCCGACTCCGCGTACGCGATGGTCTACTTCACCGAGTCCACCACCATGCTGGAGGCCGACTACGGCCTGCACCTGGCCGTCAGCCAGGACGGCCTGAACTGGACCCCGCTGAACCAGAACGCCCCCCTGGTCACCCCGACCCAGGGCGCGGGCGGCCTGCGCGACCCGTTCCTGATGCGCAAGCAAGACGGTACGTTCGTCGTCCTGGCGACCGACCTCAAGGGCACGGACTGGAACTACAACAGCACGTACATCCACGTCTGGGACTCCGCCGACCTGCGAACCTTCACCGGCTACCGGCGGCTGAAGCTCCATGACATGACCAACACCCACAGCTGGGCCCCGGAGGCCTACTGGGACGCCTCACGCGGCCAGTACGGCATCCTCTACTCCTCGGTGAACAGCAGCGGCCACAACGTGATCATGGTCAGCTACACCACCGACTTCGTCACGTCGTCCAACCCCCAGGTCTTCTTCGACCCCGGCTACGACATCATCGACGGCAACCTCACGATCGGCGTCAACGGCGTCAACTACCTCTACTACAAGCGCAACCAGCAACTGGTCGGCGCACGGTCGACGTCCCTCACCCCGGGCAGCTTCACACCGTTCAGCACGGCTGTCGCGCACGGCGGCACCGAGGCCCCCACGGTGGTCAAGTCCCTGACGTCCAACGCCTGGTACCTCTGGGGAGACACCTACACTCCCAACGGCGTCTTCTACGTCTGGCAGTCCAACGACCTCGCCTCCGGCACCTGGACGGCCCTCGACCAGAAGCTCTACACCCAGCCGCTCAACTCCAAGCACTGCGGCATCCACCCGATCACGTCGACGGAGTACAACAACCTGCTGGCCAAGTGGGGCGCCCCGGCTTGGAACCGCCTCAAGTCGTACAACTACCCGTCCCGCTACGTCCGCCACAGCAGCTACGTGGGCCGTATCGACGAATACCCCTTCGACCCGTTCACCGACTCCCAGTGGAAGCTGGTCCCGGGCCTGGCGGACTCCTCGGCCGTCTCCTTCCAGTCGGTGAACTTCCCGACCCGCTACCTCCGCCACTACAACTACGCGCTCCGCCTGGACGTGAACGACGGCACGTCGACGTTCGCCGCGGACGCCACGTTCACCCGCGTCGCCGGCCTCGCCGACTCGACGTGGTCCTCGTTCCGCTCGTACAACAACCCGACCCGCTACATCCGCCACAGCGGCTACCTGCTCCGCATCGACCCGATCTCGACGGCGACGGAACGGGCTGACGCGACCTTCCGGGTGGGCTACTGACACCCGGAACCGGTGCCCCCGAGCCGGTCCGGAGCCTCACCCGCTCCGGACCAGCTCGGCCACCACGACCCCCACCAGCAGCGTCGCGATCACCACCGGCTTGGTCAGCACCGAGCGCAGTCGCCCCACGGGCCGGCCCTCCTCGTTCGTCTCCGTCGGTCGGCTCGTGCCCGAGTCAACTCCTGGCCGGGGAGAAGTCGAAGCCAGCAGACCGAACGGGGCGGATCGAACGTTCAGGCGGGCTCCCGCGTCTCAGTACCGATCGTGCGGTCGTACGAGCCGAAACGCGGAGGGCCTCATGGGCGAACCGGACAAGCGCAGGTGGACCTGGACGTGGGCCCGGACCTGGACGTGGGCCACGTCCTGGGGCGGCTCGGGTACCCCTTCTCGTTCCCGCACCCGTTCCCGCACCGGAGCCGCCGCAGCTGTGCTGGGCTCCGTCGTCGTACTCGGCGGCATCCCGGGATCGGCGGCCGACGCCCAGACCGTGGAGGCCGTGTCGACCCCGACGAGGACCTGCCACGGCACCCAGCCGGAGGGCAGCCTCGCCGGTCACGCGAGGGACGGCGCTGAGGGCACTCCACTCGAACGCACCCTGGGCTACGTGGACGGACTGGTCACCGGCCGCCACGCATCGATCTACACGGGCATGGTCCTGGACGAGGGCTCGACCTCCCTGGACGTCTACCGCATTCCCTCCCCACCCTTCGACAAGGCCGTCTGCGAGGCCGCCGAGAAGGGCGTGACCGTACGCCTCCACGACCGCGACATCAACGAGAAGGACCTCAACACCCTCCTCGACCGCGTCAGCGAGGACATGAGCCGCTGGGACGGCACCTTCTCCCTGCGCGAGGTCGGCCTGGACGGCACCGGGTTCGTCCAAGTCGGCGTCGACGACCCCGACACCGCCGAGCCGATCCTCCGCGAGGCCTACGGCGAACGGAACGCCAAGTACCTCCGCGTCGAGTACGCCCCGCAGGCGCACCTGCTCCGACCGGCCCCGCCCGAGGATGCAACCACCCTGAAGATCCGCTATAGTTGATCTCGAGCCGCTCACCGGAAAACAAACTCCCGGTAGCACTCGATGCGTTGGTGGTCCAAGGAAAGACGCCCCGCTTCCTGCGGGGAAATGCAGGTGCAAGGCCTGCCCGGCGCTCCACAGAATGAGCCCCGCTTCACGACACGTGAAGCGGGGCTCATCGCGTTGAGGTGTCCCCTAGCCCCTCTGCCGCTGCCGCCCCAGCAACAGAGCTCCCCCGGCCACCACCACCGCTCCGGCGGCCATGAAGCCGCCGTTGGAGCGCCACGACAGCACCGACCAGCGTGAGTGCGCGGAGAACAGGGACCCCGTACTCAGCCACGAGCCGGTCGAGATCAGTGACAGCGAGGACCCGATCGAGCCGGCGGACAGGGCGCTCCCGATCGAACCGACCGACAGGACCGACCCGACGGACCCCACGGAGAGCACCGACCCGACGGACCCGATCGACAGCAGGGAGTCCTTGGACCACAACGACAGCACGGACCCGGAGGGGGAGGCCGAGGAAGAGGAACAACGGCCGGACGGCTCGGACAGCACGGATGGCATGGACGGCTTCGTCATACGGCCATCCTGCCCGTGACGCTCTCCCGGACGGAGCCTTCCGGCGACGACGGCCGGAAACCGTGTCGGTTCGGCCGGGCTCGGCACCGGGGACTCGACCGATCCGCCGAACGTTGTCGCCCCGTCCGGCGTCCCAGTGGTGACCGTCCTGGAAGGGGCCCCCGCCATGCCGACCACCGCTGCCGTACGACACCGTCCCCGTGCCCTGTCCGCCGTCGCGACGGCGGGGGCGTTGATGTGGGCGGTCTCGGGGTGCGGGGAGGAAGAGACGGCGACGAAGCCCTCGGCGCCCGCCTGGAAGGAACCGGCCTCCTACACCTACACGTTGAGGTCGACGGAGGGTGAGCGGCCGTTGATCGGAACGTTCAGGGTGACGGTGCGGGACGGGAAGGTCGTGCGGGCCGTCGGGCTCGACGACAGCGGGCGGCACGTGGTGGACCGGTCGCCGCAGCACATACCCACCATCGCGGACCTGTTGCGGGAGGCGGAGGTGGCCCGCGAGGAGGGTGCCGAAACGGTGGACGGCACGTACGCGTCGGACGGCCGTCCGTTCACGCTCGCCATCGACTGGGACGTGGACGCGATCGATGACGAGGCGGCGTACGACCTCAGCGACTACGAGGCACTCGGCTGACTCAGGTCCCGGACCGTGCCGCCCACCTTGGCCTTCAGCTTCTTGAGCACGTCGGGCTTGGCGGAGATGGCCCAGCGGGGGCCGACGAGGTACTTGCCGCCGTACATCGAGGCCGACTCCAGCCAGACCTCCTTCAGCTCGTCCTTGGGGAAGGTGGTGATGAGGTAGTCCCCCGCGCCGGTCTGACACACGCCCTCGCGCAGTTCCTCGGCCTCGGTACGGATCTTCACCTCACACCCGGTGAGCTCCGCGATCACCTCGACCCTGGCCGGCGCGACGACCGCGGCAACCGGACTGGACTCCTCACCCGCCTTGCCCGAGCCCTTGTCACCACCGCCGCCACTACAGGCCGCCACCAGGGGCAGGACAGCCAGACCCGCAGCCAACACACCGCCCCGCGACAGCTTCCTCATCACGTCCGGATCTCCGTTCGCGTCTTTCGTACTTCGTACCCGAGTGCACTCGCCAAGAGGTACGTAGGGGCGCGGCCGGATGCTCACCGCCGGTCGGATCCGAGCTCAAGGTCTCGCTACAGGACGCCGTGCTGGGGGCGGGGTGGACTTGGCCTGGAGTCATCACTGGCAAGTTGTGGGGCTGAGAAATCCGGACCCGTAGCCTTGGCACTCCAGCCGTACACCGTGGTCTTGCTGGTCGGGGCCGGCACAGCCGTAGTCCGGTGCTGTCGCTGCTACGGTCGGGCGCATGCTGATCGTCGAACTCGCCTTGACCGCTTCACCTGAGCGCCTCGCGGCACGTCCGGCGCATCGCGCACTCCTCAATCGCCTTCACGAGGAGGGACGTCTCGTCGTCGCCGGTCCGTTCGCTGACGACACTGGTGCGCTGCTTGTCTTCGACACGGAACGCGCAGAGCTGGACCGCATACTCGACACCGATCCGTACTACCGCACGCCTGGTGTCCAGGTGGTCGGTGTGCGCGAATGGGCGCCGGTTGTGGGTCTGGCCCGACTGCATCGCGATCTTTCCTGAGCAGCGGAGACGGTGCGCGCCCGGACGGGCACTCAGACTGCGGCCATGCAACTTCCCGCACCGGCCGTCGTTGCGGCCACCGCGCTGATCGAAGTCGTCAGGATCTCGGGGCTACCGGGACGGCGGGGCGACCCGTACCCCGGTGCCGTGGTCGCCCACTGGGCCGGGGACGAGATCGGGGACGTCCTGGCCCTGATCGCGAGCCTGCCCGGCAGCGCTCAGCACCGCTGCGGTTTCTCGCCGGGGTGGGGCGTGCGGGCGTACGACGATGTCCTCGACCTGCCGTTGTACGAGGCGGCGTTCTGCTTCAGCTGCGACGAGGTCCGGATGCAGGGGCCCGCCGTGCCGCCCGCCCTGGCCAAGCAGTTCTTCGACGCCGACACCGAACAGGGTCAGGCACTCCTGACCCGCTTCCGCGGGGTGGTCCGGTAGCTCCGCCGGCGGAGCTACCGGGACCGGCACGGACCAACCCCACGCGAAGGGGAACGCCGGTGCGCTGCGGGCACGCGGCAGTCGCGCTCCTTTCGGAAGGGGTCACGCCTGGCCGGAGCCCAGAGCGGTTTCCACGTCCTGGCCGCCCCAGCTGTCGGGGGTGCGCCACAGGACGTGGACCCCGAAGATGCCGTGCAAGGTGTCGGCGGACCACTCCTCGGCGGGCGGTTCGGAGAGCACCAGATAAAGGCGGTCGGCAGAAGCGGGCAGGGTGTGGTTGATCTCCAGGAGGCGGGTGGCTCCCGAGCGGAGGTCGGCGTAGGTGGACCGGCCGGCGCCGAGGACCTCGTAGAGGAAGTGGCCGTCCTCCGCGGTGCGGCTGACATCGATGACCGGGGAGTCGGTCGGCTGCAGGTCCCCCCAGAGCAGGGCCGCCTTGAGAGCATGGCGCACCGCCTCGTGCTTCTTGCACGTGCGGTCGGTGGCCGCCGCGCTCTCCAGCGAGTGCAGAAGCCCCTTGGCGGGCGTGGCAGGCGCGGGCGTGGCGGGCGCCGGCGTGGCGGGCATGCCTTCGGGGGTCATGGGCTCTGCTTCCTTCTGCTCTGGCTGCTGTTCGACGGAGGCGGGCGCACTCTCGGTTTCCGGTTCGCCCGGGGCGGCCCGGCGGTGCTGGAGCGTCTCCCGGGCTGCGTTCAGGGCCGGGGCCCAGTCGGCGCGTGCCAGGTCCGCCTGGAGTCGGTCCAGGTCCAGGTTGTTGTCCTTGAGCATGCGGTTGGTGTGCGCCGCCAGGTCGCGCAGGAGGCTGAGGCGGTGCTTGTCCGGGGATCCGAGCACACGCCGCACATCCACCCAGTCCGCCTGGTCACGGCGGAGGACGCGGTTGGCCATGCCCTTGAGCTCGGACAGACGATCACGGGCGTTCTCCGGAACGGTTCCGTCACCGTTGGTCAGGTCGTCGAAGACGCCGAGCGCCGCCACGTAGCGTTCCGCCATGCTGGAGGAGATGGGCTGGCGGCCACGCTGGTCCGCGGTGAGCAGGCAGTGGTTCGTCTCGTGGGCGAACACCCAGCAGTCCAGTACCGCGCCGGCACGCGGGGGCACCGAGCCGTGGCGGACGGTCAGGACCAGGGGGACGTCGATCGCGGGAGACAGGGCCTTGACCTTGTACCGGCCGCCGGGTGCCCGGCCGGTCACGCGGACTCGGATGTCCGTACCGATGTCGGGCACGTCACCGTCTGCCATGCCTGATTCGCCTTCGGTGGGCGCCGGTTCAGCACTGCTGCCGTCGGGGTTCGTGAGGGCCTCCGGGAGCGGGGAGGTGTGCAGGACGGTCAGGCTCTGGGTGCTGCGGGTGAGCGCGACGTACAGCTGGCGCAGGCCCGCCGGGCCCCGGTCGGCGATGGTGGCGGGTTCGACGACGAGGACGTGGTCGTACTCCATGCCCTTGGCCTGGGCGGCAGCCAGCACGGACACCGCCTCGCGTCCCTGCTCGGTGATGCCGTCGGCCAGGTCCAGCTGACGGTTGATCTCGTCGAGCCAGCCGGAGTCGTCGGGGACGATGACCGCCACGGAGCGCAGGGTGTTTCCGTCGCTGGTGCCGATGAGGCGGGTGGCTTGGGCCACGGTGTCGCCGAGGAGTTTCCACGGCTCGGTCGCGACCGTCCGTACGGCGTCCTCTCCCGCCGCACGCACGGCCTGCGGATACGGCAGCGTGGGGGCGACGGTACGGGCCAGTGGGGCGACGAAATCCATGATCTCGGCAGGCACGCGGTAGCTGGTGTTCAGCTCGGCCACACGCCAGTCGCCGTGGTCGGACAGGAGGGTGGCGAGGCGGTCCCAGTCGGTGTGGGTGTGGGGGCCCGTGGCCTGGGCCAGGTCACCGAGGATGGTCATGGAGCCCTGCGCCGCGGAGCGCCGGCGCAGGGAGCGGGCCTGCATGGGTGTCAGGTCCTGCGCCTCGTCGACGACGATGTGCCCGTACCGCTGCGGGATCTCCCCGGTGATCAGATACCGCAGTTCTTCGAGGCAGACCTGGTCGTCGAGGGTCCAGGGATCGGCGTCGGCCCTGTCGGCCCGAGGGCGGCGCAGAGCCGCCTGCTCCGCGGCGTCGAGAATGCCCTCGGCGCAGGTACGCAGGAGGTCCTCCGAGTCGTACAGGGTGCGGAGAGCCTCCCTGGCGCCGGGCGAAGGCCAGACACGTTCGATGAGGCGCTCGACCTGACGGTTGCGTTCCAGGTCGCGGCGGATCGTGTCGTCGCGGCTGCGGCGAGGGGCGACGGCGACGAGTTCCCGCAGCAGGCGGTCGACGAGCAGCCCGCGGAATCGGTCGCGGCGCTCACGGTAGGAGCCATCGCCTTGGCGCACGTCCTCAAGGAGCGCAAGCATTTCGGAGCGCGGGACACGCAGGGTCGTGCTGCCGACGGTGACGGTGAGCTCCGGCTCGGCCCCCTCGTAGGAGGCGGTAGTGGTGAACTCGTCGACGGCCTCGGGGCGGCACTCGATCTCGACGCGCCGCCGCAGGACGGCCGCCATACGCTCGTCGGACTTCACCACCCGCGCCTGGGGGGTGTCGGTGCCGAGGATCTCGCCGTCCCACAGGCGATTCACCTGCACGGCGTTGACGTTTCGGGTGCCGAGCGTGGGCAGCACCTGGCTCACGTAGTCCAGGAACCGCTGATGGGGGCCGACGACGAGGACATCCTGGGCTTTGAAGTGCCCGTTGTTGACGAGCCAGGTCACGCGGTGCAGGCCGACCGCCGACTTGCCGGTACCCGGGCCGCCCTGCACGACGAGGATGTCCGAGGGCGAACCCGTGACCAGAGCCATCTGGTCACGGCGGATGGTCTCGACGATGTCCCGCATGCTGCCGCTGCGCGAGCGCTGAAGCTCGAGGAGGAGGAAGTCGTCGGGCTGCTGCGGCCCTTGGCGATGGAGACGGGCGACGTCGGCGGGGGTGAGGACGGGCGGCTGTGCCTCTTCCGGCCGCTGTACGTCGGTGGTTCGGTCTGCCGCCGCGGACTGCGGATCGGCGTCGTCCACGGTCGGCCGCGGGGCGGGAACGGCGACGGCGACGGCGATGTCGTCGGCATAGCCTTCGACGACGCGCTGTGTGCAGTGCAGCCGCCGCCGCAGGAGCACCTCCCCCGGAGCGTCCGGCAGCGCGTCGAGCCACTTCTTCGCCAGTTCGTTGGTCCACTCCACGACGACGGTGTCGCGGGTCTGCACGTCGGAAACGGCACGCCGGCCGACGTACCAGGTATCGGTCTCCCCACCGGGGCCGTCCTGCGTGTCCACGCGGCTGATGACCAGCGACGCGTTGCCGAGACCTCCGTACGCCGCGGCTCGCTCCTCGGCCGCGAGCCGGTTGGCGACGCTGTCCTTGCCGCTCGCGGAGGCCGAGGCGACCGACCCCCCGGTCAGTTCGGCCAGCCGCGCGGCGTAGCAGGCGTAGGCGCGGTCCACCGCCTTCTGCTCGATGGCGATGATCTCGTCGCGCGTGGTGGTGCCCATGTGTATCCCCCTCCCCTGCGGCGCCCCGAAGGACGCCGCGTCGGGCATGTGCCCGTACACGGGTGAAATAACGATCAGAGACCGGCTGGTGACAAGTGGTCAGAAGGCCGACGGCGGAGTCGGTCAGGGTCAGGCGGCAGCGGTACCGGGGTACTGGTCGGAGCTGAGAGAGCGCAGGATCCGTGCCACTTCCTTGCCGGCGGCGGAGGCGGAGACGCGGCCGGTGGCGCGCCGCACGGCGAGGCCGGCGAGGGTGTCGGCGGTTTCGTTGAGGTCATGCCCGATGTGGCCCTTGAGCCAGCGGACCTGGAAGCGGTCGCGATGGGGCAGCAGGCGGCCCAGGAGTTCCCTGCCCTCGGGGAAGAGGACGGTGCGGCGGGCGGCTGCCGGGTCGGCGCTCGTCAGGGCCACGTTCACCGCCTCGACGGCCTCGGTGCTGTCGCACAGGACGAGTACGGGGGCTTCCGGGTGGCGACCCAGGAGGCTGAGGGCGGCCTGGCAGATACCGATGACCTCGGCCTCGCCGCTGCCCGAGGCCATGGAGTCGCCGTATCCGGTGGTGCCGTCCTCGGCGGCCCAGCCGTAGCCGCACCGGGCGGATTCGTCGCCGATCGCGGCATCGGCGACGGCCACCGCGGCGCGGCTGGGGAGGTCGTCGAGGATGGCGTAACGCTCCTTGTAGCCGGGGGCGGAACCCTCCGAACCGCCGCCGTCGCCATCGCCGCCGTCCTCCTGCGACCTGTCGGCGGACGCGTTCTCGGCGAGGAGGGCGGCGAGGGTGCGATGGCAGCGCGGGCAGCCGTCGGCGCGTGCGTCGCAGTCTTCCCGGTGCTCTGTGGCCAGCCGACAGGCCCGCTGCCACAACCGGGGCTCGTCGGCGGTGAAGCGTGTGAGAGCTGCGGCGCGGCACCGCGCGATGAGTTCCGCGATGGGCCCGGCGGCCGCACGGTCCCGGATCCGGTCATGGAGGTCGGCGATCCTGTGCTTGGCCTCGCGGGCGCGGGCCGCGAGGATCGCGGCGTCCTGGTAGGCGTCGTCGAGCGCGTCGAGCTGCGCACGGCGGGCGGCGGGCGGACGGGCGAGCACGTCGCGTTCGGCCTGGGCGATGGCGTAGCGGCCCCAGGCCAGCGCGGTACGGGCATGCCGGCCCCACCGTTCGACCACCGCGTCGTGCGCGAGGTGCGGATTCTCCCCTTCCCGGGCGTCGTGCAGGAGGGCCTGGACGAAGGCGTCGTCGTGGCACTCCAGCAGTTCGCGTACGGCCAAGGGCAGTTGGGCGGGTGCAGAGCCCCATTCCCGGGCCCACAGGGCGAGATCGTTGTCCGCCGCCCGCACATCGGCGGCGGGCGAACCACGGTCGAGGAGCTCCTCCCGCAGGGCCCGGCCGTACGCTTCCGGGTCCACGGCGCGCGTCACGCGCAGCTCGAGCGGCTCCAGCGGGGGTCCAGGACGGTCGGCGACGCGGCGCGCACGCTGCTCCTTGCACACCGCATCCGCCTCGGACCGTGCCCGGCGCACCCTGCGTGCGTGCTCGCGCAGCTGCCGCAGCCGCTGTGCGGCCGGCAGTCCCGAGAGCTCGGTGCGCCTGATGTCCCCACGGGCGCGGACATCGGCGTGGGCCAACGCGATGGCGATGGGCCCGGCGAGCGAAGGGTGGGCCAGGGCCGCAGCGGTCTCCGGGGCAGCCATGCCGTTCATGCGGGCGAGGACGGCGTCCTGCAGCGCGACGAAGTCTTCGGTGAAGTGGTGGACCAGCTCGGTGTGCGTGGCGATCATCACGGTGACCTTCCAAGTCACGAGCGGGGTAACTGGTGCGGGCGGTGGGGTTGTTGCGCCCAACCGGAACGAGTGCGGCCCCGGCGTGGCGACAGCGATCTGGACGAATGCGGGGCGCGGAGCACAGCAAGCAGAGCGGCTGACGCGCGCTTCCAGCCGGAAGCAGAACCAGGTAAACACACCACTGAAAGCATCGTCAAACAAATTGACAGACTTGACGACCGCTGTACTGTGTTAACCGATCCCAACCCGACTGGCCCGAGAGGTGCGGAACCCCACGCCATGCCCCAGCAGCCACCCGCCCGCCCGGCGCCCTCCGCGCACGTGACAGCCGCCGAGATCTCCCGCATCGCGGGGGTCACGCGCGCCACCGTCAGCAACTGGCGCCGCCGTCACGACGACTTCCCGGCCCCCAGCGCAGGCACGGAGAGCAGCCCGCTCTACGACCTGCCGGCCGTCCAGGCGTGGCTGCGGTCACGCGGGCACACCTCCGCCGCCTCGCCGACCGAGGAGCTGCGTACGGCGCTACGGCTGCTGGGGCCCGGCTCGGGTGTGGCCGCGCGACTCTTCCCGCTGGTGGCCGCCGTCTCCCCCCGCACACCGGAGGAGCTGGCCGAACTCACCGCCCTGCCCGACGACCAGCTGATCGTCCAGGCGGAGAAGACCGCGGGCGAGCTTCCGGCCGCCGTGCCCGAGGCCGAGCCGGTCCGCTACGGTCCGGGCGACGCGGGCGCCGTCCGCGCACTGCTGACCTGCGTCCGTGAGGCGGGGGCGCAGGCCGCCGTCGACGTCCTCGCCGAACGCGAACTGGACGAGGGCGCCGCCAGCGGCGTCTACCAGACCCCGGAGGGCCTGGCCCTGCTCATGGCACGGCTCCTGCCCGCCGGCGCGTCCCGCGTCCTCGACCCCGCCTGCGGCAGCGGCACGCTCCTCGCCGCCGCCGCCCGGCAGGGCGCGCGGGAGCTGTTCGGGCAGGACTCGCTCCCCGTCCAGGGCCGGCGCACTGCGGTCCGGCTGCTGCTGGCCGCACCCGAGGCAGGGACGGCTATCCGGGTCGGCGACAGCCTGCGCGCCGACGCCTTCCCCGACGTCACCGTGGACGCCGTCCTGTGCAACCCGCCGTTCGGCGACCGCGACTGGGGTCACGACGAGCTGGCCTACGACCCGAGATGGGCGTACGGACTCCCGCCGCGCTTCGAATCCGAACTGGCCTGGGTGCAACACGCCCTCGCGCACCTGGAGCCCGGTGGCCACGCGGTCATGCTGCTGCCGCCCGCGCTCGCCTTCCGCTCCTCCGGCCGCCGGGTCCGCGCGGAACTCATCCGTGGCGGGGCCCTGCGCGCCGTGGTCTCCCTTCCCGCGCGTGCCGCGTATCCGCTCCACATCGGCCTGCAGATCTGGGTGTTCCAACGCCCTGAGCCGGGCGGGACGGACCGTACTACGGTGCTGTTCGTCGATGGGGAAGGGGAGCAGCGGGAAGGTGTTCCGGGCACGGCGTCCGCCACCGGTACGGCCACGGCCGGCGCCGGGACCCGCGGCGGCTCGCGCCCCCGCCGATCCGGCTCCTCCTCTTCCGCAGCCGCCTCCGCCCCCTCCTCTTCAGCCTCCGCCGCCTCACTCGACTGGGCGGGGCTGACCGACCGGGTCCTCGGCCAGTGGGCCGCGTTCACCACCGCACCCGACACCTACGCCGACGAGCCCGGCGTCGCCCGCGCGGTGCCGCTCGTCGACCTCCTCGACGACGTCGTCGACGTCACCCCGGCCCGCCATGTGCGGGCGACCGCGGCCGACATCGACCCGGCCGCCCTGGCCCGCCGCGTCGACGACCTGCACGGGCAACTGGCCGAGCAGGTCGCCGCCCTGGCGACCGCTTCCGCGTCCGGCGGGTGGCTGCCGTCCGGGGACTCGGCCCGCGAGTGGCGTACGGCGACCGTCTCCGACCTGGCGCGCGGCGGGGCCCTGACCGTGCTGCGGGCGGCGACGCCCGGCACCCGAGGCTCCAAGGGCTCCGGCGCCCCCACCGTGGACCGGCCGGTCCTCGCCGCCCGCGACATCTCGGCCGGGAACCCGCCGTCCGGCACGGCTGTCGACCTCCACGCGGACGCCGCGCAACCCGTCGCCGCCGGGGACGTCCTCGTACGCGCCGTCGCGGCCGGCGGCAACGCGGCCACGATGACCCGGGTGGCGGACAACCGCGACGCCGGATCCCTGCTCGGTCAGCACATCCACCTCCTGCGCCCCGACCCGGCCCGCCTCGACCCGTGGTTCCTGGCCGGGTTCCTCGGCGCCGAGGACAACATCGCCTCCGCGTCCACCGGCAGCACCCAAGTGCACATCACACCGGGCCGCCTGCGCGTACCGCTGCTGCCCCTGGAGGAACAGCGGCGCTACGGGGAGGCCTTCCGCCGCGTGTACGAGCTGCGCGCGGCCGTCCGCCGAACCGCCGACCTGGCCGCCGACACCGCGGCCACTCTGACCACCGGCCTCACCGCCGGCGTACTCCTGCCGCCGGACGCCCCGGATGCCTCGGACACCCCGGACGCTCCGCACGCTTCGGACGCCCGAGACAGCCGTTCCGCCTGAAACGCCCCACACGTCCGACCGCACACGACCACACTGGATCCCTGCCGTCCCCTGCCCGGACGGCGCTCTTCGGAAGGAAGCCGGGACCTCTTGAACAGCAGCAAGCACACGGAGTTGGCGAACCACGCCTGGTCCGTCGCCGATCTTTTGCGCGGCGACTACAAGCAGTCCGACTACGGCAAGGTCATCCTGCCGTTCACCGTGCTGCGCCGCCTGGAGTGCGTCCTGGAACCGACGCGCGAGAAGGTCGTCGAGACCGTCGCCAGGTTCGCAGGCCAGGACATCGACACAGGCCTCTTCCTGCGCAAGGCCTCGGGCCACTCCTTCTACAACAAGAGCGACCTCACGCTGCGGAAGATCGCGGCCGACCCGCAGAACGCGGCGAAGAACCTGCAGATCTACGTCGGCGCCTTCTCCGACAACGCCCGCGAGGTCCTCGACAAGTACGAGTTCAACCAGCAGGTCAGGAAGCTCGACGGCGCGAACCTGCTTTACCAGGTCATCGGGAAGTTCACCGACCTCGACCTGCACCCCGATGTCGTGCCCAACCACAACATGGGCTACATCTTCGAGGAGTTGATCCGCCGCTTCGCCGAGCAGTCGAACGAGACGGCGGGTGAGCACTTCACCCCGCGCGAGGTCATCAAGCTGATGGTCAACCTGCTGGTGGCGCCCGACGCGGACGCCCTCAGCCTGCCCGGTGTCGTCCGCACGGTCATGGACCCGGCCTGCGGCACGGGCGGCATGCTCAGCGCCGCCGACGACCGCATCCTCGCCCTCAACCCGGACGCGACGGTCGAGGTGTACGGGCAGGAGCTCAACCCCGAGTCCTGGGCGATCTGCCGGTCCGACCTCATGATCAAGGGCCAGGACCCGGAGAACATCCGCTTCGGCAACTCCTTCTCCGACGACGGCCACGCCCGCCGCAAGTTCGACTACATCCTCGCCAACCCGCCGTTCGGCGTGGAGTGGAAGAAGGTCAAGGAGGACGTCGAGTACGAGCACAAGTCGCTCGGCGACGCCGGCCGCTTCGGCGCGGGCCTGCCGCGCATCAACGACGGCTCGCTGCTCTTCCTCCAGCACATGATCTCGAAGATGAAGCCGGTGGACGTGAACGGCGGGGGCGGCTCCCGCATCGCCATCGTCTTCAACGGCTCCCCGCTCTTCACGGGCGCGGCCGAGTCCGGCGAGTCCAACATCCGCCGCTGGATCCTGGAGAACGACTGGCTGGAGGCGATCGTCGCGCTCCCGGACCAGCTCTTCTACAACACCGGCATCTCCACGTACTTCTGGATCCTCACCAACCGCAAGGACGCCGACCACAAGGGCAAGGTCGTCCTGCTGGACGCGCGCGACCAGTGGGTGAAGATGCGCAAGTCCCTCGGCGACAAGCGCAAGGAACTGGGCGACGGGACGAACGGCCGCCCCGACCACATCGGCGACATCACCCGCCTGTACGCGGAGGCGCTGCAGGTCGCGGGCGATGCGGAGCACCCGCTGCACGGCAAGGTGAAGGTCTTCTGGAACGAGGACTTCGGCTACCAGCGCATCACCGTCGAACGCCCGCTGAAGCTGCGCTTCGAGGTCACGGAGGAGACGGTGGCGGCGCTGGCGGAGGCCAAGCCGGTGGCGAAGCTGGAGCGGAGCGAGGAGTTCGTGACGGCGGTGCGTACGCTGCTCGGCTCGTCGTGGAGGGGGAAGTCCGAGGCGTTCATCGCGCTCAAGGACGCGGTGGTCGCGGCCGGGCTGACGTGGCCGTCGGGAGCGCCGTTCGCGAAGGCGGTACGGGAGACAATCGGCGTCCGGGACCCGGAGGGCGAGGTCCAGAAGGTCAAGGGTGCCCCGGAGCCGGACACTGACCTGCGGGACTACGAGAACGTCCCGCTGGGCGAGGACGTCGAGGACTACCTCAAGCGCGAGGTGCTGCCGCACGTGCCGGACGCGTGGATCGACCACACGAAGACGAAGGTCGGCTACGAGATCCCGTTCACGCGGCATTTCTACGTGTACCAGCCGCCGAGGCCGTTGGCGGAGATCGACGCGGAGCTGAAGTCGCTGGAGGCGGAGATCCAGGCGCTGCTGGGTGAGGTGACCGAATGACGTTCCCCGACAACTGGCATACTCGCCGAGCCCGCTTCTCCTTCTCGCGTCGCGACGTGCGAGGCGCCGACGCCCCCTTGGCCTCCGCGACCAAGGACGGCGTCACCCTGCGAAGCGACCTGGACTTCTCGGTATGGAACCCGGAATCCAACGTCAGTAACTACAAGCTCGTCGAGCCGGACGACTTCGTCATCGGTCTGCGGTCCTTCCAGCACGGGATTTCGCACTCCACTGTGCGGGGCATCGTGAGCCCGGCATACACGGTGCTGCGGTCGGCGGGCGACTTGGAGCCGAAATTCTTCAAGCACTATTTCCGATCCAGCCTGCTGATCTCCCGCCTGGCGAACATCACCCAGGGAATCCGGCAAGGTCAGGCTATCGACATCGAGGCGTTCCAGAACCTCCCGATGCCCGTACCCCCGTTGGAGGAGCAGCGCCGCATCGCCGACTTCCTCGACGCCGAGACCGTCCGTATCGACGCATTGGCTCGGGCTTACGTGAAGCTCAGGGAACTGGCATCCGAGCGCTCCCAGCGCGTGATCGACGCGGAAATCGAGCAGCACCAGGACCGCATTCCTTTCCGTTATCTGACTCGCTTCCGCGAAGGCCCCGGAATCATGGCGGTCGACTTTCACGATGCCGGAACTCCGCTCATTCGGATCTCAGGTCTGCAACGTGGCGAAGTCACGCTGAACGGATGCAACTTCCTCGATCCCGAGAAGGTCTCCCGTCAGTGGTCGCAGTTTCGCCTCAAGTTGGGTGACCGGCTGATCAGCGGAAGCGCCACCATGGGGGAAGTCTCCGTCGTGCAGGACCCGGCGGTCATCGGGTCGATTCCCTACACCGGCTTGATCATTCTGCGACCCGCCCGGCCGGACGTGGACATGAAGTACGTGGAGGCGTTCCTGCGCTCATCGCTCTTCTTCCGCCAGATCGACGTCCTCAAGACGGGGGCGACGATGCAGCACTTCGGCCCCACCCACCTGTCGCAGATTCAAGCCCCGATGCCATCGCCTCACGAGCAGCTGCGGATTGTCGAGCATGTACAGGGTGCGCTTGCCCATGCCGGCCGATGCGGCGATCTTGTCGATCGGCAGCTGGCCCTGCTCGCGGAACGCCGCCAAGCCCTCATCACCGCCGCCGTAACCGGCCAGTTCGACGTCTCCACCGCCAGCGGGCGCAACGTAACGGACGGAGTCACCGCGTAGCCATGAGCCCCATCCACACGGAGTCCGCCTTCGGCGACGCCATAGTCGCCGCTATGGTCGAGCGCGGCTGGCGCGAAGCTCGCCCGCAGGACTACCGGGCCGATCTCGGCCTGGACACCAACGAGTTGTTCACCTTCATCGGGGCGACCCAGCCCGACGAGTGGAGCGAGCTGCTCACCGTCTACGGCGGCGACCCGAACGAGGCTCAGCGCGGGTTCGCCGCTCGCCTCGACCAGGCCATCGCCACCAACGGGCTTCTCGACGTCCTCCGCAACGGCGTCAAGGACCGGGGCGTCCTGCTCCGCGTCGCGTACTTCAAGCCGAACCTCGTCGCCCACGACTCCGTGCTCGACGGCTACCGGGCCAACCGCCTCACCGTCGTCCGCGAGCTGGAGTACGCGACGAAGCAGGCGGACTGGGGCAACCGGCTCGACCTCGCCCTCTTCCTCAACGGAATCCCCGTCGCCACGGCCGAGTTGAAGAACCCCCTGACCAAGCAGGGGGTGGAGCAGGCCAAGGGGCAGTACCGCACCGACCGCGACCCCACCGAGCTGATCTTCACGCGCCGCGTCGTCGCGAACTTCGCCGTCGACCCGGACCTGGTCTTCGTGGCCACCCAGCTCAAGGGCAAGAACACCCGCTTCCTCCCCTTCAACACCGGCTCCAACGGCCCCGGTCAGCCGGGCGGCGCAGGCAACCCGACCCCGGCCGCCTACGGCACGTACGCGACCTCCTACCTCTGGGAGCACGTCTGGCAGCCGGACAACTGGCTGGACCTGCTCCAACGGTTCGTGCACCTGCACAAGAGCAAGACGCCCGGCGGCGGCACCACCAAGACGATGGTCTTCCCCCGGTTCCAGCAGTGGGACGCGGTCAAGAAGCTCACCGCGCACGCCGCCACCCACGGCGCGGGGCACGACTACCTGGTCATGGCCTCCGCCGGCTCGGGCAAGTCGAACACCATCGGCTGGCTCGCGCACCGCCTCAGCGACCTGCACACCCCCACCGACGCCCGCGAACTCGACCCCGAGGCCGTGGCCAAGGGCCTCAAGCCGGGCGTGCCGGTCTTCGACAAGGTCATCGTTATCACCGACCGCCGCAACCTGGACGCGCAACTCCGGGAAACGGTCGGCAACTTCGAGCAGACCGCTGGCCTTGTCGTGAAGATCGACGAGAAGCACGGGGCGAAGGGCGAGCAGCTCGCCAAGGCCCTCTCCCGCGACACCGGGAAGATCGTCACGGTCACCCTGCACTCGTTCCCCGCGTTGCTGGACTACCTGCTGCGCAACCCGACCGAGCTGCGGGGCAGCCACTTCGCGATCATCGTGGATGAGGCGCACTCGTCGCAGGCCGGCGATGCCGCGACCGATGTGCGGGCCGTCCTGCGTGAACTGGGGCTGGATTCCGACTCGGACGACGTGGGCACGACCGAGGTGGACGTCCCGGCCGCCGGGCTCCGGAAGAAGCTCAGGAAGCGGGCCGAGGACCGCTCCCGCGCCGCGAACCTCTCCTACTTCGCGTTCACCGCCACGCCGAAGGCCAAGACCCTCGAACTCTTCGGCACGCTCCAGGAGATCGACGGCAAGCCGGCGTACCGGCCCTTCCACACGTACTCCATGCGCCAGGCGATCGAGGAGGGCTTCATCCTCGACCCGTTGCGCAACTACGTCACGTACAACACGTACTGGAAGCTGGTGAACCAGAACCCCGACGAGCGGGAGGTCGACCCGTCGAAGGCGAACGGCCTACTCGCCCGGTACGCGCTGACGCACGACTCGACGGTGGCCCAGCACGCGCAGGTGATCGTGGAGCACTTCGTGACGCACAGCCGGGGCCGTCTGGGCGGGCGGGCCAAGTCCATGGTGGTGACCGCCTCGCGGCAGTCGGCCGTACAGATGGCGCGCGCGCTCAAGAGCTACATCAAAGACCGGGACTACGACACCAAGTACCCCGACCTCGGCGTCCTGGTCGCCTTCTCCGGCTCGCTCACCGTCGACGGCGAGGAGACCACCGAGCCGAAGGAGAACGGCGGGCTGTCGGAGAGCGCGCTGCCGAAGGCGTTCGCGTACACGCGTGCCGACGACAAGGCCGCACGGGCCGGCGGCGCGGGCCAGCACGAGTACAAGATCCTGGTCGTGGCGGAGAAGTACCAGACCGGCTTCGACCAGCCCCTGCTGACGACGATGTACGTCAACAAGACGCTGACCGGCATCTCCGCCGTGCAGACCCTGTCCCGGCTGAACCGGACCGCCGAGCGCAAGACCCAGGCGGACCTGGCGGTCCTGGACTTCGTCAACGACGCCAACGACATACAGGACTCCTTCCGCCCGTACTTCGAGGAGGCGAACACCCTCCCCTCCGACCCCAACCTGCTCTACACCGCGCAGAGCCGGGTCATGCGGGCGGCGATCCTGGCCGGGCAGGAGATGGACGACTTCGCCGCCGCGTACTTCGCCGCCAAGGAGAAGGCGGCGGGCTCGCAGTCCAAGTGGGAGAAGCTGCACGCCGAGCTGTACCGGCTGCTCTCCCCCGCGGTCGCCCGCTTCACGCACCTGCTCGAGAGCGAGGACGAGGACGACCAGGAGACGGCGGAGGGCTTCCGCGCCGACCTCAACGACTACGTCAGGAAGTACGGCTTCCTCGCGCAGATCGTCCCCTACCAGGACCCCGAACTGGAGCGGCTGCACCTCTACGGCCGCTACCTCCTCAACCGGCTGCCGCGCCGCGCGGACGGCGGCGTGGACATAGGCGAGGTCGACCTCAGCCATATGCGGGTGGAGAAGACCGGCGATTACGACGTCTCCCTCACCGCCGAGGGGCCGACGACGATGAAGGGCTTCGGCGACGGCTCGGGCGGCGCGAAGGAAGCGGAGAAGTCGCTGCTCTCGCAGTTGATCGAGAAGTTCAACGAACGCTTCGGCACCGAGTTCACCGAGCAGGACGTCATCCGTCCGTTCGAGGAGGCCAAGGCCGACCCGAAGGTGCGGGCGGCGGCCGTCGTCAACGACGAGGAGAACTTCGGCCTCGTCTTCGACAACGTCTTCGCGGACAAGATGGCCGACCACATCGACACCATCGCGGGCATGGGCCGCCAGTACTTCGGCCCCGACAAGGGCTTCAAGTCCAGCCTGGACCGCAGCGCCCGCAAGGCCGCGTGGCGGATGATCCGCCGCGAAGAGGGCCTGGACGACGACATCTGAGGCGCACGCCCGGCCGGATGTGCCGGCCGGGGCGCCTTGCCGGACATCAAGTCTGTGCGCAGTGCAAGTTGTCCTCTTCAGGGGCAACGAATCGGGAGGGGAAACAATGGAACACGCGACGGACGAGCCCGAGGCGTCTCGGCTTCAGAAGGTCGTCGAGGGGATCGCCATCACGCCGGAGGCGGCCGCTACGCTCGTGGGCGGTTACCGCGCGACTTTCGAGACCAAGTTCAAGCGGGAGCCCGAGAGCCTGGAGGACAAGCGCCGGATCGCCAACAAGATCGTTGGCCGGTACTCCAAACTTTCGGCAGCCGCTGGGGCGGTCACCGCCGCCCCGAGCGTGATTCCGGGCGTCGGTACGGCGGTCGCAGTCCTGGGCGGCGGTCTCACCGATATCGCCGCGGCACTCAAGCTCCAGATCGACATGTGCATGTGCCTTGTCGAGGTGTACGAGACCGAGCTGAGCGATGAGGACAAGAAGCACCTCGCTTTCATGCTCGCCCTGGCGGGTTCGGCGGAACAGATGGCGACGAAGGGCGGCAAGGCGGCGGTCCAGAAGATCGCCGAGAAGCTGGTCTACCAGTACCTGAGAGGTCCCGCCCTGGTCACGATCAAGCAGTTGTTCAAACGGGTGTCCATCACCTTCACCCAGAAGGCGGCGGCCAAGGCGATCCCAGCGGGCGTAGGTGTAGCTTTCAGCAGCTCTACCAACTACGTCCTGACGACGGTGGTGGGCAAGGTCGCCGTCGCCGTCCTGGCCAAAGATGTGAAGTAGCAACACCGCATCAGGTCCGTGACCGCCGACTCAGTTCGTGGGGGAGTCCTGTCGCGGGAGCCCTCCGACTGGCGGCCGAGGTGCTCGTCCGCGTGCGCCACGGGGGCGGCCTGGTACCGCCACGAGTCGCAACACAATCAGGGCAACTGAGGGGGAGCGCGGCTTCGGCTATGCGGTGGGCTCGGGGG
>NZ_JARGEE010000679.1:0-3008 GCF_033794485.1 Streptomyces sp. MB09-02B | reverse complement strand
AGTTCCACTGGGTCCGGCTTCGGGATCCTCGGGATGCGCGATCGGGCCCGCAGCGTCGGCGGCACGGTGGAGGCCGGGCCGCGGGCGGACGGCGGCTTCGAGGTGGAGGCGGTGCTGCCGCTGGGCGGGGCGGGGGCACGGCACGTGGCCGCCGGTGGCGGACCCGATCCCGGCGACGCCGACGACCACGGAACCCCCGGCACCGGTGGCGGAGCGAAGGGCGCCGCCGGAGCGGCCACCGGCGCCGGTGCACCCGGCCCGGGCGCCCCCGGCGACCACGAAACACCCGGGGTCCCGGCCGAGCGGAGGGCGGTTCGATGAGCGACCGTACGATCCGGGTCGTCCTCGCCGACGACCAGACGCTCGTGCGCGCCGCCTTCGCCATGCTCGTGGAGTCGGCGCGGGACATGGAGGTGGTGGGTCAGGCGGGGACGGGCCGGGAGGCGGTGGAACTGGCGCGCACCGCGCGCGCCGACCTGGTCGTCATGGACCTGCGCATGCCCGACCTCGACGGCATCGAGGCCACCCGGCTCATCGCGGCGGACGAGGACCTCGCGGGCGTACGGGTCCTGGTGCTCACCACCTACGACACGGACGAGCACGTCGTGGAGGCCCTGCGGGCAGGGGCGTCCGGCTTCCTCGTGAAGGACACACGGCCGGCGGAACTCCTCGACGCCATCCGCACGGTCTCCGCCGGTGACGCCCTCCTCTCGCCGGGCCCCACGGCCCGGCTGATCGCCCGGCTGCTCCGCGCCCCCACCGCGCCGCCCGCGCTGCCCGACGGCGGCCCCGACTGCCTCTCCGACCGGGAGAAGGAGGTGCTCACGCTCGTCGCGCGCGGCCTCAACAACACCGAGATCGCCGACGCCCTGAGCCTCAGCCCGCTGACCGCCAAGACCCACGTCAGCCGCATCATGGGCAAGCTGGGCGCCCGGGACCGCGCCCAGCTGGTGATCGTGGCGTACGAGTCGGGGATGGTGGCCCCGGGAGCGACCTGAGCGCCCCCGGCCCCTGGGGTCCTCAGAGCAGGCCCGCTGCCGCCAGGTACTTGCCGACCTGCTCGGTCTCCGCCTCCGACAGGGGGATCTGGGGTTCCGCCGTGGCGGGGCAGGCGATGACGCCGCGCAGGTGCAGGGCGGCCTTGAAGGCGCCGAGGGCGGAGGAGGAGCCGCCCATGCGGGCCGGGTCGCCGACGCCGACCAGGCCGAAGAGGGCGCACAGGCGCTCCTGTTCGGCGCGGGCCCGGTCCAGGTCGCCGGCACGGAAGAGGCGGTGGAGGCGGACATAGCCGGCGGGGTCGACGTTCGCCAGCCCCGGCACCGCGCCGTCGGCGCCCAGCGCCAGCGCGGCGTCGACGAGCAGTTCGGAGCCGGTGAGGGCGCTGAAGCCGGTGACGGCGGGGTCGGTGCGGGCGCCCGTGACGACCCTGCGGAACGCGGTCAGGTCACCGCTGGAGTCCTTCAGGCCGGCGAGGACCCCGTCCGCCGCCAGCTCCAGGACCACGTCGGCGGGCAGCGCGGAGTGGACGGCGACCGGGATGTCGTAGGCGAAGACCGGGACGGGGGAGCCGGCGGCGAGCAGCCGGTAGTGGCGGGCGATCTCCGCCGGGTGGGTGCGCGCGTAGAAGGGGGCGGTCGCCACGACGGCCTCCGCTCCGGCGGCGGTCACGGCACGGACGTGGTCCAGGACGCGCGGAGTGGTCATGTCGATCGCCCCGGCGAGGACGGGGAGTTGGCCGCCGACGTGACCGACGACCGTCTCCACGACCCGTCGCCGCTGCGCGTCCGTAAGGAACGCCGCCTCCGACGACGAACCGAGCACGAACAGCGCGTCCACACCGGCCGCCACGAGATGGTCGACCAGCCGCACCAGTGAGGGGACGTCCACCTCGCGGTCCGGTGTCAGGGGCGTGCAGACGGGCGGGATGACGCCGCGCAGCGGGGTGGGGAAGGTCATGTCGGCTCCCTGGTGCTGGACTTCGCTGGACATCACTGGGCATCACTGGATCTTGCTGGGCATCGCTGGGCCTCGCGGTCGGAGCGTGGCGCGGGCGCGGCCACCGCCTGGGCGGCCAGGTCGCGCGTCGAGTCCGTCTCCCGCACAGGATGGTGGCAGCGGAAGCGGCGTCCGGGGGCCGACGCGGCCGCGAAGTCCGGCAGGATCTCCGCGCGGACGTCGTCCGCCTTCCGCTGACGGGGGTGATCCCCAGGCGTCAACCTGGCGTTCCCCTGGCCAAGTTCACGCGGTTTCCGTCCGGAGGTGGGACGTCGGATGTCCGGCGAACGTACGATGCGGCGCATGTCCGGCGAACGAACGATGCGGCACATGTCTCGGGAGAGCGGGAGCGGGAGCGGGCGCAGATCCGAGCTGCGGGTGAGCAGTCAGATCCAGCGCGAGGTCATGCAGCTGATCCTCGACCGCGGGCTCCGGGCGGGCGCTTCGCTGCCCGCCTCGCGGGGGGTGGGCTAGGTCATGGGGAAGTCTCCGACCGAGCCGTGGGACCCGGCCGACGCCGGTGTGCTGCGGCTGCCCTCCGGGCGGCTGGTGCGCGGCCGGGGGCTGCGCCGACCGCTCCCCGACGGCAGGGTCCCCACCTACGCCGTGTACCTCCTCGGCAAGGAGCCGCCCGAAGTCCCCTGGGAGTCCCGCTGGTTGCGCTGGCCGGACTTCCGGCTGCCCGGCGACCGGGAGGAGGCGGCCCGGGTGCTGCGGGAGGTCTGGGACCGGGCGGCCGTCGACCGGGTCGAGCTCGCGTGCGGTGGCGGCCGGGGCCGTACGGGTACCGCGCTGGCCTGTCTCGCCGTCCTCGACGGCGTACCGCCGGAGGAGGCCGTGGCGTACGTGCGTCGGCACTACGACCGGCACGCGGTGGAGACGCCGTGGCAGCGGCGGTATGTGCGGAGATTCGCCTGACAGCGGGGACGGGGTCGGGCACGTCGAGAAGGTCCGTTGAAGCCGGCGGACCCACCCCGCCACCCCTGCCCGTCCCATCCGCAGGGTGCTGCCCC
>NZ_JARGEE010000678.1:0-3019 GCF_033794485.1 Streptomyces sp. MB09-02B | reverse complement strand
CCCGCCCCGTCGGAGCCGTCGGCCCTCTCCGGCTCAACCGGCTTGTCCAGTACGGTCACTTGGTCCTCTCGCGGGTGGGTTCGGGGCTGCCGGTCGTTCTCCGGCGGTGCGGTGACCTGGTACGACCCGGGGCCTGGTTGATGTTTCAATGCGGGGGTGACCGACTTCGATGTGCTGCGGGTGTTCTGCGGACCCCGTGGCGGATACGGCAACGAACTGGGCGTCGTCCGCGAGGGCTCCGTCATGCCCGACCGTGCCGAGCGCCAGGAGTTCGCCGCCAAACTCGGCTTCAGCGAGACCGTGTTCGTGGACGACCCCGAGCGTGGTGTCATCGACATCTACGCCCCCTCGGCGCGCCTGCCCTTCGCCGGACACCCCTGCGTCGGCGCGGCCTGGCTGCTCGACGTGCCCGAACTGGTCACCCCGGCCGGACTGGTCGGGGCCCGGCTGGACGGTGAGTTCAGCTGGATCGAGGCCCTGCCGGAATGGGCCCCGCCCCGCACGCTGCGCCAGTACGCCTCCGCCGCCGAGGTCGACGACCTGCGCGTTCCGCCGCCCGGCGAGTGGATCTATGCCTGGGCCTGGGAGGACGAGGCCGCCGGCCGTGTCCGCGCCCGCGCCTTCCCCGGCCGCGACGACGGCATCGACGAGGACGAGGCCACCGGCGCGGCCGCCCTGCAACTGACCGCCCAACTGGGCCGCGCCCTGAACATCACCCAGGGCACCGGCTCCCAACTCCTGACAGCACCACAGCCGCACGGCTGGGTCGAGGTCGGGGGACGGGTGTTCCTGGAACGCTAGGGCGCCTTGGAAGCGGGGCCGGACTCTTGTGTTTTCAGGGGCGCGGGGAACTGCGCGACCAGCCCCCACTCACCCGCAGCGAACGATCGACCCCCCGGCGGAGCCTCATGCACTCAGGGGAAACTCGTCCCCCAAGGCAAGAAAGACCGCGGTGTTGAGCGCGAACGCCCGCTTGCACTCACTCACGATCCGCTGCTTCTCCAACTCGTCGGCGCGCACCTGGTCCAGCAGCTCCCGGTACCCCCGCTTGAACGCGGCCGGGTTGGTGATCTCCTCGAAGACGTAGAACCGCACCCCGTCGCCCTTCTTGGCGAAGCCCCACGTCTTCTCCGCCCGGTCCCGGATGATCTGCCCACCGGACAGGTCGCCGAGGTAGCGCGTGTAGTGGTGGGCCACATACCCGCCGGCCCAGGTACGCGCGCACTCCGCGACCCGCGCCGCGTACTCCTCGGTCGCCGGCAGCGCCGTGAGCGTCGCCCGCCAGCCGGGGCCGCGCAGATGCTCCAGGTCCCGCTCCAGCGCGCCGAGCCGCATCAGCTCGGGCTGGACGAACGGCCCCGCGACCGGGTCGTCGGCCAGCGCCGGAGCGGCGCTCTCCAGCGCCTCGTACACGAACCACAGCTGCTCGGTGTACCGGGTGTACGCCTCGACGCCGAGTTTGCCGCCCAGCATGTCGCCCATGAACGTCGTGCTCTCCGCCTCGGTGTGCTGCTCGTGCGAGGCGGTGCGGATGAGCGTGGAGAACGCCGTGTCCGAGGTGACCGACGCGTTCATGGAGGCCTCCGGTGCCTATGGGGGATGGACGAGAACCTGCCGCCATTTTCTATACTTAGGCTTACCTAAGTCAACAGGTTCCCGACTCCCTGTCGGTAAAAACGCTACCCCGAATCCCCTCCGGCCCCACATCGAATCCACGCACGAAAGAACCCGCCGCGGACCGGAGGCCGACGGCGGGCTCTTTCCTCACGTCGAGGCTGGGCGGAACTACGGCAGCGTGAGGATCTCCGCTCCGCTCTCCGTGACCACCAGCGTGTGCTCGAACTGCGCGGTCCGCTTGCGGTCCTTGGTCACGACGGTCCAGCCGTCGTCCCACATGTCGTAGTCGTACGACCCGAGCGTGAGCATCGGCTCGATGGTGAAGGTCATCCCGGTCTGGATGGTGGTGGTGGCGTGCGGGGAGTCGTAGTGCGGGACGATCAGCCCGGAGTGGAACGACGAGTTGATCCCGTGCCCGGTGAAGTCGCGCACGACCCCGTACCCGAACCGCTTCGCGTACGACTCGATGACGCGCCCGATGATGTTGATCTGCCGCCCCGGCCTGACGGCCTTGATGGCGCGGGCGAGCGACTCCCGGGTCCGCTCGACGAGCAGCCTCGACTCCTCGTCGACGTCCCCCACCAGGTACGTGGCGTTGTTGTCGCCGTGCACGCCGCCGATGTACGCCGTCACGTCCAGGTTGACGATGTCGCCGTCGTTCAGCACGGTCGAGTCGGGGATGCCGTGGCAGATGACCTCGTTGACCGAGGTGCACAGCGACTTGGGGAAGCCGCGGTAGCCGAGCGTCGACGGGTAGGCGCCGTGGTCGCACATGTACTCGTGCGCGACCCGGTCCAGCTCGTCCGTGGTGACCCCGGGGGCGATGTGCTTGGCCGCCTCGGCCATCGCCCGGGCCGCGATCCGGCCGGCGAGCCGCATCGCCTCGATCGTCTCCGGGGTCTGCACCTCCGGCCCGGTGTACGGAGTCGGGGCGGGCTTGCCCACGTACTCGGGACGGCGGATGTTCCCCGGTACGGGGCGGGCGGGGGAGAGCTTCCCCGGTGCGAGCAGCGACTGGCCAGACATGCCAGCGAGTTTAACCAGCGGTGGTGGGGGACCATGTCGGTGACGACTGGCGAAGGGAACTCAGGTCATGCCCCTGTTCAAACGGCGTACGGCCGGCAAGCCCGGTGAGTGGTTCTACTGCCTGGAGCACAAGAAGGTCGAAGAGGGCCCCGACTGCCCCGGCAAGGACCGCATGGGCCCCTATGCCTCCCGCCAGGACGCCACCCGAGCCATGGAAACGGCCCAGGAACGCAACGCGGAGTGGGAGAACGACCCCCGCTGGCACGACACCCCCACCCCCCACGGCACCCCCCACTTCCGCCCTTGTTCTTATAAACATCCCCCAACCCAAAAGAAAGGCGAAAAAACCTAAATCCCGCTTCTTCTTAAAAAAAAA